>NZ_LZJG01000301.1:0-2108 GCF_001667785.1 Mycobacterium sp. E3247
GCGCTGCCCTACTACGAGGCGCTGGCACTGTTCAAACTCGCCATCATCCTCGAAGGCTCGCACGCCCGGCAGGTCAAATCCGGCGTCGATGCCGACCGCACAGACATGGGCCCGCGAGTGATTCGATTGCTTCATGGCGCAGCGGAATTTGCGCGCGGGCAACGGCTATGACCGAACCGCTGACCGATCGGCGACGGCGCCTGCTACGCGCCGACATCGGCCGTACCGCTATCGCGTTGTTCGCTGAGCGCGGTTTTGACACGGTTACTGTAGGCGACATCAGCGCCGCCGCTGGAATCTCCGAACGGACCTTCTTTCGGTACTTCGCATCCAAGGACGAAGTACTGCTGGACTACGAACGTCATGTGTGGGAGCGACTGATCCACGCGCTGGCTTCGCGCCCGGCCGACGAGGGTCCGGTCACCGCGCTACGGCAAGCCTTTTTGGCCACCTCCCACGTCGAACCAGCAGACCGTCTACGCGTCGTGCAACTGGGCCGCATTCTTGCCCAGGCACCGGAGTTGAATGCCCGCAGCCGCGGCCAGCGCCTGGTCAACGACGACGAGCTCGTCGCGCTGGTGGCGGGACGTTTCCCCAAGGGACACAAGGAGTCAACGATGCACGCGCGCATCGCCGTAACGGCGATGAACGCCGTCGCCGCCGCAGAGTTCGGCGCTTGGGTCCAAGGCGGCGGGCGGGGCGACCCGGCCGAGCGAATCCGGGCGGCACTGTCCCTGCTCGAGCAGGGAATCGGCAAGTTCGACGGAGGAGGAGACAACCAGTGACCAATCTCTTCGATCTGACCGGACGCACTGCACTTGTCACCGGCGCCACCCGCGGCATCGGCCGGGCGATCTGCGCGCAGCTGGCATCGTCGGGGGCGGACATCGTGGTAGTCAGCCGCAATTCTGAGGCATGCGAAAAGACCTCAGCCGAGATCGCCGCCACTGGTCGGCGCGCATTCTCGTTGCCCGCCAACGTCAACCGATGGGCCGAATGTGACCGCCTGGTTGACGAAGCCTACGCGGCCGTTGGGCGCATCGACATATTGGTCAATAACGCGGGATCGTCAGTGCGTTACGACAGTGTCGATGCGATCAGCGAAGAGCTCTTCGACAAGACCATTGCGCTGAACCTGAAGGGACCGTTCCGACTGACCGCCGCCATCGGCACCCGGATGGCGGCGGACGGCGGCGGCACCGTGGTCAACATCAGCACTATCTCCGCACACATGGGGGCCTCGCACGCCATCGTGTACGCCGCCGCCAAGGCGGGCCTCAACAATCTCACCAAGTCGTTCGCCCGGGCCTTCGCACCCAAAGTACGGGTCAACGCGGTCATGCCTGGCGCCGTCGACACCGACGTCATGAAGGCATGGCCGCAGACCGAACGCGACTTCGCGGCCAGCACCGCGCTACTCGGCCGAGTCGGTCAGCCAGACGAAATCTCGGGCGCAGTACTGTACCTCGCCTCCGATGCGGCCACGTTCACCACCGGACAAGTACTCGCTGTCGACGGCGGGCATCTCTGAGGAAGCAACAGCCATGCAATTAGACGGACGGTGTGCGGTGGTGACCGGCGGCGGTCACGGAATCGGGCGAGCGCTAGCAGAAGAACTCGCCGCGCGGGGCGCAAGGGTCGTCGTCGCCGACCTCAACGGCGAACGCGCGCAGAAGATCGCCACCCGCGTCGGAGGCATCGCCGTGCGCAGCGACGTCGGCTCCCCTGACTCCATCACCGCCCTTGTCGCCCGTGCCGAAGACATCTTCGGGCCGGTCGCCGTGTTTTGCTCGAATGCAGGATTCAGCGACACCGGAGACGGGCTGACCGAGTCGCCCGAGGAAATCCGTCGAATCGTCGACGTAAACCTGCTCGCCCACGTCTGGGCTGCGCAGGAAGTGCTTCCCGGCATGTTGGAACGTGGCGAAGGCTGGCTCATTCAAACCATCTCGTCTGCGGCATTGATCACCGGACCATCCTTCATGGGCTATACCCTGAGTAAACACGGAGCCCTCGGGTTCGCCGAATGGCTGGCCCTGAACTACGCGCACCGCGGCATCCAGGTCACCTGCCTGTGCCCGAACGCGGTGAACACCGGGATGCTGGGA
>NZ_LZJG01000302.1:0-1752 GCF_001667785.1 Mycobacterium sp. E3247
CCGCGCCGGCGCGCCGCAGCCCGTCCTCCCACGCCGGCAACCATTCAGCGCGGCTGGATAGACCGGCGTGGGCGACCAGGGCCCCGGCGGCGTTGAGCACCACGGCGTCCCGGACCGGTCCCTTGCCGCCGGCCAGCACCGCACGCACCTCGGCGGCGTTGGCTTGCGCGTCACCGCCCAGCAGGTCACCGAGATCGGCTCGGGCGAAACCGAATCCGGCCGGATCGAAGGTCAGCTTGTCGACCGTGCCGGCCTGCACGCGCCAAATGGTGCTGGTGGTGGTCGTGGTCAGCTCGTCCAGCCCGTCGTCACCGTGCACCACGAGCACGCTCGACCGGCGAGCGGCGAACACCCCCGCCATCACCTCGGCCAGATCGGCGAACGCGCAGCCGATCAGCCCGGCCCGCGGTCTGGCCGGATTGGTTAGCGGCCCAAGGAGATTGAAGACCGTCGGTACCCCGATCTCGCGTCGTACCACCGAGGCGTGCCGGTACGAGGGATGAAACACCGGCGCGAAGCAGAACCCGATGCCGACCTCGGCCAGGCTCTGCGCGACCTGCTCGGGTCCGAGCTCGATGCGCACGCCGAGCGCCTCCAGCGTGTCGGCGCCACCGGACAGCGACGACGCCGCGCGGTTGCCGTGTTTGACCACCGGCACGCCCGCGGCCGCGACCACGATCGCCGCCATGGTGGACAGGTTGACCGTGTTGACGCCGTCACCACCCGTCCCGACGATGTCGACGGCGTCGTCGCGCAGGGCGGGCATGGGGCGCGCGTGGCTCAGCATGACGTCGGCCAGCTCGCTGACCTCGGCCGAGGTGGGGACCTTCATCTTCATGGCCACGGCGAATGCGGCGATCTGCGCCGGGCTCGCGCCGCCGGCCATGACCTGTTCCATGGTCCAGGCGGCCTGGCCCCGCACCAGGTCGTGCCCGCCCGTCAACCGGGCCAGGACCTGCGGCCACGACGGCGCCGACCCCGGGCCCGCGGTCGAACCGCCGGGGGTCGAAGCCTCAGATGACACAGCCACGCGCCGATGGTCCCACGCGGACCGAACCTCGCCCAACAGCCGCGGAAAGCCGCCCGCTCCGGGCGCGGCCGCGACGCGAAAACATTAATTGCCGCCCCGGGTGGAGTTGATCAACTACAAAGCGTCATACTTGCGGATGTGACCAGCGCTGTAGGGACCTCGGGTACTGCAATCACGTCGCGGGTTCATTCGTTGAATCGACCCAACATGGTCAGTGTCGGCACCATCGTCTGGCTCTCCAGCGAGCTGATGTTCTTTGCCGGCCTGTTCGCGATGTACTTCACCGCGCGTGCGCAGTCGGGCGGGAAATGGCCGCCGCCGCCGACCGAACTCAACCTCTATCAGGCCGTCCCGGTGACGCTTGTGCTGATCGCGTCGTCGTTCACCTGCCAGATGGGGGTGTTCGCGGCCGAACGCGGCGACGTCTTCGGGCTGCGTCGCTGGTACGTGATCACCTTCCTGATGGGCCTGTTCTTCGTTTGCGGGCAGGGCTACGAGTACTTCCACCTGGCGACTCACGGCACCACCATCCCCGGCAGCGCCTACGGCAGCGTGTTCTACCTGGCGACCGGGTTCCACGGTCTGCACGTCACCGGCGGTCTGATCGCCTTCATCTTCCTGCTGGCGCGCACCGCGATGAGCAAGTTCACCCCGGCGCAGGCCACCGCGAGCATCGTCGTCTCCTACTACTGGCATTTCGTCGACATCGTGTGGATCGCGCT
>NZ_LZJG01000303.1:0-2409 GCF_001667785.1 Mycobacterium sp. E3247
CAGATTCTCGAGGTCTTCGACTTGGCACAGGGTCACGCCGCTTCGCGCCGCCCGCGCCGCCATCAGGGCGACATCGCCCACCGGCACCGGCCACGAGCTGTAGTAGCGGCGGTCGGTCCGGCGCCGCGGTATCGCGGCGGCCAGCGCGATGTCGACGCTGTCCGCGCGGTGTGGCGAGAGTTCGATGGCCGCCAGGTGGCTGGGGTCGGCGGGATTGGGGAGCCGGGTGACCTTCGAAAGCCACCCCACCGCCGCGAGCGCGACGACGCAGTGATGCAGCGCCGCACCGCAACTCAGCATGAGGTCCCGGCCGTCCGGGTCGGTGTTGGGCAGCTGCCGGCTCGCGTCCGAATAGAGATGCAGACTCGCCGCGTCCACGCGCCACCGCCACGGTTGGGTGTTGTGCACCGAGGGTGCCCGGGATGCCAAACTCAAGACCGTCCGGACCGTGCCGGCATCCGGAAAGCGGGTGTTCATGGCGGTCGTTCCCTTCGATATCGCTTCGTGCTGTCTACGATTGCCGATTTGCTGCCCGCCCGGCGAGAGCAGGACGGCACTAGGCCGAGGGACTTTGGGCCAATCCCCTCGCTACGCGGCCGCCGAGATCACCACGTCGACGGACAGCTGATCGCCGATGGCATAGGCCACTGCCCAGTCACCCACGCACGCCGCCCGTGCCAGCTCGTCGACCAGGGGGCTGTGGGCGCCGAGCTCCGCCAGCCATGCCGACACGAGGGGGGCGATCTCGTGGCCCGGCACCCGGACGGTGCGCCCGCAGTGCAGGCGATCGGTAACCCGGAACATCGTCGCGGTCGGCAGGGGCCGCAGGTGGTGGCGTCGTGTGGTGAATCTCATCACGGCCTCCTCGATCGAGCGTGGATTCCATCCGACCACTCAGCCGGTTGCGGCCACAGGGCCGAACGCAACCGGATGGCGAGTGCTTCAGTCGTGCGTTCGAGGATGCGGAGGTCCCGCGGCGGAAGGGCCTTTGGTCACCTGGTTGCGCGCCGCGACCGCGCCGGCGATCGAGGCGGCGGCGATCGTCAGCAAGGCGCCGAACATCAGCGCGGAGGCTTCACCGGCGACCAGCAGGTGTTCCTCGGTACCGATGGTGGCGGCGGCCACCGGCACGCCGAGCTGAGCCGCCGAGAGCGCCGCCAGGGTGAACGGTTGGCCGAGCAACCTGCCCGCGCAATGCGCCAGCACCGCTCCGAGCCCCAGGCCCGCGCCGAGCAGGATGAGTTTCGGGTGGGCACCCAGCTCGCGCACCTGCAGCGAGGCGCCCAGCCAGACGAAGAACAGCGGGCTGAAAAACCCCTCGGTGATCCCGAACAGCTGGCGGGCCAGCCGTCTCGGTTCGCCGACCATGCCGAGCACCAGGCCCACCGCGAAGCCGGCGAGCATGACGGACACGTGCGTGCTCACGGCGAGCGCGGCCAGGGCGAACAGCACGATGAGGTTGGTCCGCAGTTCGAGCGCGAACCGGTGGTTCTCGGAGTAGACGTGCATGCGGCGCCGCCAGCCGCCGGCGTCGGATCGGCGCAGCGCCGCATACAGCAGCACCGAACAGCCGGCCACCGCCAGCGCGCCCAGTGCGGCGGCGCCCGCATGCCGGAGGTCGATCACCAACGGCAGCAGGACGATACCGGCCGCGTCGGCGACCGCGATCTGCGCCGTGACGGCAATGACCTGCGGCCCCCGCAGCCGCAGCGAGTCGATCACCGGCAGTGCCAGCGCCGCCGACGACGAGGCCATGAGGACCGCGTACATGGCCGTGTGGCCGGTCCCGAAGGCCGCCGCCAGCCCGGCGGCGAACGCCGCCGCGACGGCGCCGGCCAGCGCCGCCCGCGTGAGCGCCTGCGGTAGCGACGCGCGCAGCGTGCCGGCGCCGACCGGGACGTGCGTGCCCACGACGAACATGACCAGGGCGAAGCCGACGTTGGCGAGGAGCTGGAACGTCGGGTTGGTCACGTCGACGACGTTCAAACCGGTCCGCCCGACGACGAGCCCCGCGATCAGCTCACCGATGACCACCGGTATCCGAAGGCGCGGCAGCGCGGCCAGCAGCGGACCGGCCAACCCGATGGCCGTCAGCAGGGCCAGGGTGTGGAAGCCAAACCCCGGCACGTCAGCGGTCCCCGCGCGCCAGCATCAGGACATTCTGCATTCTTCGGGGCGCGGTTCTAGGGATTGATCGTGTTGTCCCCGACCTGGCGTCCCCACACGTACTCGATCGCGTACGGCGATCCGGTGTCGAGGTGGTTGTACGGCGCGATGCTGTTGCCGGTGTCCATCACCAATTCCGGTGCGGGCCACAGGCGGCGGGTGATGGGCTGCCAGCAGCCGGGGGCGCCCCCCGGCCCGCCGCGCGCGTTCACCCGCGGCAGGTTCTCCGGGTAGGTGTACGGG
>NZ_LZJG01000304.1:0-3307 GCF_001667785.1 Mycobacterium sp. E3247
TCCAGCCGTGCCGGTGTCGCGGTCATCGGAGCGCCTCCTTCACGAACCGCAGCTGCTGCAGCTGCTCGACGAACCCGTCAGGACCGGGGACACCCGGGCGGCAGACGATGTGCCGAGCCCCGGCGTCGATGAAGCTCGCCAGCCGAGCGATGACGGCGTCGGGTGTACCCGCGGCGAAGGTCTGGATCTGCTCGACGATGTCGATGCCGAATCCATATGTGCTGGTGGCGAAGTGGTCCAGCGCGGCCCGACCACCATCGGCATCCTCCGTCACCAGGACGGTGACAAACAGCGCGGGCGTGACGGCGTCGGCCCCGCGGCCGGTGTCTTCGGCGGCGGCGCGCACCTCGCCCAGACCTGACCGATAACTCTCGGACACCGGCGGATAGGGGAGCCACCCGTCGTACATCCTGCCGGCACGGGCCCGGGCGCCCGATGTGTCGCCCGCCAGCCACACGGGCGGGCCGAACCCATCGAACGGCGTGATGCCGGCCGGGATTTCTTCGAGGTGCAGCACGGCACCGTGAAACGAGCTGGGCTCCTTGGTGTTCCAGAGCTGACGCCACAGCGCGACCGTGTCATCGAGGCGTGCGAACCGTCGACTCCACGGCACCTCCGAGGCGGCATATTCGACCTCTGACAACCCCGGAAAGCCAGCGCCGACCGCCACGGTCAACCGTCCGCCCGACAACCGGTCGATAGAGGCGAGCACCTGCGCGGTCTGCACGGGCCGCCGGAGCGCTGGCTGCAAGGCCGCGGTGCCCAGGGTTATGCGATCGGTGACCGCGGCCGTGGCCGACAGAAACGTCAGCGCTTCGATGCGGGGCCGCACCAACGAGTCGTTTGCCCACACCGAGTCGAACCCCAGATCCTCGATTGCGCGGGCGAAGTCGAGGAGTCGGCGCAGGTCGGCACCTGCCCAGGGCTCGGCGGCCAGGGGTGGCATGACACCGAACTGGAGCGGCTGACTCATACCGCGATCGTGTCGCCCGTAGGGATGGGCGGCAATTCCCTGCAAGGAATAGCGCCCAGAATCGTTCGCGGGTTGACTGTGTGCATGTCCACTGCGACGCCGGCGGACTTCGGTACGGTGCTCCGCGAATGGCGCAATCGGCGCCGGCTCAGCCAGGTCGACCTGGCGAACGACGCCGGCACCACCCAGCGGCACCTGAGCTTTCTGGAGCAGGGCCGATCGGCGCCCGGGCGCGACATCGTCAGCCGACTGGCCGACTCACTAAGGCTGACGCTGCGGCAACGCAACGCGCTGCTGTCGGCGGCGGGCTTCGCTCCGGCGTACCCGGAGTCACGCCCGGACGCGCCGCTCCTGCGGCCCGTGCGTGAGGCGCTGCAGCATGTTCTCGACGGCCACCTGCCGTATCCGGCGTTGGTGATGGACGGCTTCGGCGAGCTGGTTGCCGCCAACGCTGCTTTGGGGGTGCTGACCGACGGGGTGGCCGGGTCGCTGCTGGAGCCACCGGTCAACGTACTGCGTGTCGCGTTGCACCCGGAGGGTATGGCGCCGCGCATCGTGAATCTCGACGACTGGCGGCGCCACATTCTGCACGGCTTGCGCGAACGCGGCCCGCACCCGCGCATCGATGCGCTGACGGAGGAACTCGAGGGTTACGGCCTGCCGGCGCCGGGCGGGCGGCCGGTCGAATCGCTGGGCTTCGCGGTGCCGCTGCACCTGCGCTGCCCCGACGGTGACGTGCGGCTGGTCGCGACGATCGCGACCTTCGTCACGGCCCTCGACGTCAGCGTGTCGGAGCTGCGTCTGGAAGCGTTTCTGCCCGCCGACCCGCAGACCGCCGCCTCCCTCGCCCGCCGCCACGGCCGCCGTGTCAATCCGACAGCGTGGTCAACCATCGCGGGGATCGAAAAGGTTTAGGAACGCACCCGCAAAACGCGTTGGTGCGCAAATCTTTACCGCACCGTGTTGCGGCTGTGACCCGCATTGGCCAGGGTGGTCACGGTGATGTCCCTCTGGCGTGTGGAACGGGTCCTGCTGCGTGTCCTGGGGGTGGGTGCCTGCGTGGCCGGGATCGCCGCGCCCTTGGCCGCGCCCGTCCGTGCCGACATGCGGGGAAACGCGTTCCTGATGGCCCTGTCCAACGCCGGTATCACCTACCCGCACCCGGAGAGCGCCCTCGCGCTGGGTCAGTCGGTGTGCCCGATGCTGGTCATGCCGGGTCAGTCCTTCGACTCGGTCGCCGATCAGATGGCCAGCCGCAGCGGCCTGGGCTACGAGTCGGCCGGCCTGTTCACCATCGTTGCCGTCGCCAACTACTGCCCGGCGGTGATAGCGCCGTTGCTGCAGAACCGGCTCACGGCGTACTAGCGGTCGGCGCCCCCGTATCCTCGGCTGCGTGGTCGACGACAGGCAGCGGCAGCGGGGCGAACGGCGCCCGCGCCCATCCGGCGCGTGGTCGGGCCCGGGCCGCGCGCGTCCGGCCCAGCCGCAGAAGCCCGACGGCCCTCGCACGCCCGAACCCGGGCCGCCGATACCGCCCGGCGTGGACGCCCGGCAGCTGGCGCCCGAGATCCGCGGTGAACTGAGCACCCTGGACCGCGCCACGGCCGACGCGGTGGCACGCCACCTGGTTGCCGCCGGCGAGCTCCTCGACGAAGACCCTGAGGCGGCGCTGAGCCACGCCCGCGCCGCCCGCGCCCGCTCCAGCAGGATCGCCGCGATTCGCGAGGCCGTCGGGATCGCCGCTTATCACTGCGGCGACTGGGCGCAGGCGCTGGCCGAATTGCGCGCCGCCCGCAGGATGGGCAGCAAGTCCAACCTGCTCGCGCTGATCGCGGATTGCGAACGCGGACTTGGCCGCCCGGAACGGGCGATCGAACTCGCCCGCGGGCCGGAGGCGGCCCGGCTGGAAGGCGACGACGCCGACGAGTTGCGCATCGTCGCCGCGGGCGCCCGCGCGGACCTCGGCCAGCTGGAGCAGGCGCTGACCGTGCTGTCCACGCCGCAACTGGACCCCACCCGCACGGGCTCGACGGCGGCGCGGCTGTTCTACGCCTACGCCGACACGCTGCTGGCGCTGGGCCGCAACGACGAAGCGCTGCAATGGTTCCTGCGCTCGGCGGCCGCCGATGTCGAAGGCGTCACCGACGCCGAAGACCGGGTCAGCGAGCTGGGCTGAGATGACAAGCGTTGCGCGCCAATACGATTGCCTGCTGCTGGACCTGGATGGGACGTTGTTCCGCGGCCGCCGGCCCACCGAAGGCGCGGTGCAGGCGCTGGCCGAGGTGCCAAGCCGCGCGTTCTTCGTCACCAACAACGCCTCGCGCAGCGCCGCCG
>NZ_LZJG01000305.1:0-8209 GCF_001667785.1 Mycobacterium sp. E3247
TCGCCGAGAAATTCATGGGTCACTCCCCGGCCGGCCTGTTCGGGTACTCGCACATGCTCGGCGGCTTCGCCGGCGGTCAGGCCGAATACGCTCGGGTGCCGTTCGCCGATGTGGGCCCGCTGAGGATCGAAGACGACCTGACCGACGAGCAGGTCCTGTTCCTGTCCGACATCCTCCCGACCGGATACATGGGCGCGGAGATGTGCAACATCACCCCTGGCGACGTGGTCGCGGTGTGGGGTGCGGGCCCGGTCGGCCTGTTCGCGATCATGAGCGCGTACCTGCTCGGGGCATCGAAAGTCATTGCCGTCGACCGCGTTCCGTATCGACTCGAATTGGCGAAGCAGATCGGCGCCACATCGGTCAACTTCGCCGAGACGTCGGTCCTCGAGGAGCTTCGGGACATCACCGCCGGCCGGGGACCCGACCATTGCATCGACGCCGCCGGCATGGAAGCGCGCAGCGGGTCTGCCCCGGTGGACGCCTATGACCGCGTCAAGCAGGCGGCGCGCCTGGAAACCGAACGCCCGCATGCCATCCGGGAAGCGGCGATGAGCTGCCGCAACGGCGGCACGATTTCGATCATCGGGGTGTACGGCGGACTGATGGACAAGTTCCCCATCGGGGCGGTCATGAACCGGTCGCTCACCATCAAGACCGGCCAGTGTCACGTGCACCGCTACATGCGGCCGCTGCTGGACCGGATCCGCAACGGCGACATCGACCCGACCATCATCGTCAGCCACCACCTGACCCTTGATCAGGCGCCGCACGGATACGAGATCTTCAAGAACAAAGAGGACGGCTGCACCAAAGTCATCCTCAATCCGAGTTGACCGGAAGTAAGGAAGGGGAATCGCCATGGCAAATGAATTGCAGGGCAAGAAAGTCGCGATTCTCGCCGCCGATGGCGTCGAGAAGGTAGAACTCGAACAACCCCGTTCGGCGCTCGAGGGAGCGGGCGCCCAGGTCGAGTTGCTTTCGCTGAAGACCGGCGAAATCCAGGCCCGCAACCACGATCTGGAGCCGGCCGGAACCTTCGAAGTCGACCGGGCGGTCTCGGACGCATCGGTCTCCGAATTCGACGGCCTGGTGCTGCCCGGCGGCACCGTCAACCCGGACAAGCTGCGGATGGACAGCTCCGCCGTGTCCTTCGTGCGCGACTTCGCCGCCTCCGGAAAGCCGGTCGCCGCGATTTGTCACGGTCCCTGGACGCTGCTGGAAGCCGGCGTGGCAAAGGGCCGCACGCTCACGTCGTATCCGTCCATCCGCACCGACCTTCGCAACGCCGGGGCGAACGTGGTGGACGAGGAGGTCGTCGTCGACGGCAATCTGATCACCAGCCGATCACCCAAGGACCTCCCCGCGTTTTGCGCGACCATCGTGCAGCAATTAGCACACGCGCCTGCGGGTTAGCCGAAAAGGGCCTTCCCGCACTCCGTTTGAAGCCACCGGTTTGCGGGCATTACACAGGCCAAGCAGTGATCGCCGCGGCGATCCGTCGAAAGGCCAAAGTTGACCACAACATATCCCGGACCCGTTGTTTCTGCTGCCTCGAACGTTTATCAGCCGCAAGATGATTCCCGATTGCTGGTGGGCGTAATGGCAGAAAGCGGACTCATACCGGGCCGGCGTGTTCTCGACTTGTGCACGGGCAGCGGATTTGTCGCGATCGCCGCCGCCGAAATGGGCGCCGCCGGTGTCACGGCCTTCGACATTTGTCCGCAGGCGGTGGGCTGTTCGCGCGGCAACGCCGTCGCCGCCGGCGTGCACGTCGACGTCCGCAACGGCACGTGGAGCGACGCACTGGACTGCGCGCCGTTCGACGTCGTCGTGTCCAACCCGCCGTACGTGCCCGCACCGCCGCACGACGACACGGCGGCGATCCCGGTGAGCGCGGGGCCGTCGTGGGCGTGGAACGCCGGCCCGGACGGGCGGATGGTGCTGGATCCGCTGTGCGAAGCGGCGCCGAAGTTGTTGTGCGACGGCGGAACCCTGCTGTTGGTGCACTCGGCCCTGGCCGGTGTCCAGCAATCGCTGGACGCGCTGAAGTGGGCCGGCATGGACGCGAAAGTCGTTGCGTCGAAATGGATACCGTTCGGCCCCGTGATGACGGCGCGGGCGGCCTGGCTGCAGAGCGGCGGGTTGATACCGCCCGGCCGCCGGGAGGAGGAGCTGATCGTGATCCGGGCGGACAAGCGATGAGCGGCACCCGGGTACAGGTGGTTGTGGGCGGACCGGTGCTGGTGGCCGGCCCGGTGAGCATCGAGATGCCCGACGGGGAGGTCGTCGAATCCGACCGGTTCATGGTCGCCATCTGCACCTGCCGGCGCAGCGACAACTATCCGTTGTGCGACACCAGCCACCGGCGATGCCGGAATCTGTCCCGGCGGACGCCTAGTCCAGCGCCCTCCGCAACGACGTCCGACCCTGCTGCCACGACGCCATAACGGCGTCGGCCAACCGGTTTTCGACCGCCGCATGCGCGCGGATCCCGAACACAACGTCGCGATCGAGCTGTGGCTCCCGGGCGACGAGGTCCCCGACGACATCGATGCGCACCACGTGTTCGTGCACCGCGTCGGCCTCGACGTGCTCGGCGTAGAACTCCACGCACGCGGACGGCGCCCCCATCCGCTGCAGGGCTTGCACCATGCGCCGGGACCCCGGCGGTGACGTGATCTCGGTTGACGCGAAGTGCCCGATGGCGGCGCCGCGCAACTCGCGGTGCAGCCCGAAGAGCGACATCAGGTTCACCGCCGCCAGCGCCTCGGCGGTGACAACGTCCGCATAGGCCAGGTACGTCGTGTCGAGGCCCGCGGCCGCCATCAGGTCGGCGAAGAGCTGCTGATGCAACCGGGGGCCCCGCCCGGCGCCGTATTCGTCGAATTCGATTGCCACGAAAGCCGCTTTGGCGACACCCATCAGTCGCGGGATCGCCCACGCGTGGGGATCGCCCTCTTTGAGGTGATACACCGAGCGGTGCACGAAGTATTCGCGCATCTGCTGCCACGTTCCGGTGTCGCGCAAGTAATACGACGGGCCGGTGCCGTCGGCCGGTTCGACCGAGATGGCCTCCATTTCGGCGGCCGCGGTCTGGTCGTCCGCGATGGGCCCGACGTCGCGGCGCACACCGGCCAGGAAGACGCGTTCCAGTTCGGCGCGCAGGGCCAGCAGCGCCGGATTCCACTCCCAGGCCGGATCCACCCCCGCGAATCCGCGGTAGTGCAGCTCGTAGCACATGCACAGCGCCAGCTGCAGGTCCAGGCCGTAGGGATCCGAATCGCGCACCGACGCGCCGATGCGCGTCAGGTGGTCATGCGACGGCGGCCCCGTCAGGGCGCGACGAACCGCTGTCGACAACGGCCCGTGTGCCGCAGGCAGGACGGGTTCGGTCGAGATCGATGCGCGGGTCACGCCCACGACTACCCGCAATCCAGGGGCCACAAACGGTGCGGTGCCACCCCTAGACGGCCTCGGCCGGCAGGCGAAAGGTGAGGTCGACGGCGGTTCCGTCGGGGCCGTGATCGAGCTCCAGCGTGCTGCTGAGCGCCCTCATCAGCAGCAGGCCCCGCCCGCCGTTGCCGGGGTTGTCGGCCGGTTCCTTCCAGGAGCCGTGGTCGGTGACCCGGGCGCGGATATCCCCGTCCGCGAGTTCGACGTCGAGCGACATCGTGCCCGGCGGGTGCCCGGAGTATGCGTGCTCGACGCAGTTCGTGCAGGCCTCGTTGGCGACCAGCACGATGTCGGCGGCCAGTTCGTCCGGCAGGCCCGCGGCGCGCAGCCAGTCGGCCAACCTGTGCCGAATGCCGGCCAATTGGTCTGCCCTGGCCTCACTTTCGATGCGAAGCGGGGATTGCCGGTACCGATAGATCACCATGGCCACGTCGTCGTCATACCCCGAAGCGGGAGCCAACTCACGCAACACCGCATCGGCGACGGAATCCAACGGCAACGTCGTCGTCTTCGCCAGAACCGCCGCCGCCCGATTGATCCCGTCGTCGATGGACTCGTGCTTGCGCTCGACCAGCCCGTCGGTGAACAGCATCAGGGTCGAGCCGGGCGGCAGCACCCGGCTGGCCTGCGGGCGGGGCTCCGTGCGACGAACCGCCAGCGGCACCGACGAGGCGTCGGTCAGCATCATCACCGTGCCGGGCTCCGAGCCGACGAGCACGGCGGGCATGTGACCGGCGTTGCTGTACTGCAGGACCCCGGATTCGGTGTCCAGGATCGCCAGGAACACGGTGGTGCAGTACGCATTCGGGATGAGCGACGCCGCCGAGTCGAGCTGCTCGAGCAAGAGCGCGGGCTCGGCCCCATTGATCAACAGCGCGCGCGCCGAACTGCGGAGCTGCCCCATGACCGCCGCCGCCGGCAGGCCGCGGCCCACGCAGTCACCCACGACGATGCCGATGCGGTGATCGCCGATCGGGAGCACGTCATACCAATCGCCGCCGATTTCCAGGGGCGGGACGGCGGGCTCGTAGCGCACGGCGAAGCCCGGCGGCGGTTCCATGGTCGGCAGCAGGGCGCGCTGCAACGTCAGCGACGTCTCGCGGGCGCTCTCGAACTGGCGGACGTGTTGCATGGCCAGGCTGAGGTGACCGATGAGGACCGTGATCAGCAGCCGGTCTTCGGCGCTGACCCAGCGCGGTGAGCGCAGCTCCAGCCACAGGGCCACGTCGCCCGCGCCGGAGAGCACCGCCACCAATCCCTGGGCCTTGCCGGGGCTGTCGGGTCGCTCGATCGTCTTGGCGGTCAGCGGCAGCTGGTGGCGCGCGTCCTCGAAGGTGTGACGCAGCCAGGGATCCAGCGTGCGCCAGGAGGTCTCGGACGGTTCGCCGGCGACCTGGACGGTCGGTTCTCCCCCGGTGGCCGGCCAGGAGATCGCGATCACCCGTTGCACGTCGATCGCCGCGGTGCACTCGGCGAGGGTGATGGACAGCAGCTCGTCCACGCTCCTGGCCACCGCCACCGCCGTGGCCAGACGCAGGACCGCGCTTTCCCGCGCGGCGAAGGCCCGCTCGGCGGTGATGTCCCGGATCGTTCCCACGAAGACGTCTTGGTCGCTGCCGCTGCCCTGGACCGCGTTGATGCTCACCGTCACCCAGACCAGATGCCCGTCGCGATGGCGGATCGGCGTCTCGTACGCGGTGCTGCCGATGCTGCGCACGAGCGCCTGCTGTTGGGTGGCGCCCTGTTGGTCGACCAACCACGGATGCGGCCACCGGTACGGCAGGTTCTCGGCGGGATAGCCGAGGATCTCGATGAGGGCGTTGTTCATCTCGACCACGGAGCCCTCGTGGTCGGCGACGAAAAAGCCCTCCTGCAACGAATTCACCAGCGCGGTGCGGAATTTGTCGCGGTCGGCCAGCCCCTCGGCGCGGGCGCGCTCGCGCGCGTAGCGCCTGGTGCCGTCCAGGAAGCCGCGGGTGGCGATGTCGAGGGGCACCAGCATCTGCAGCAGGAACTCCAGCGCGATCGGTGCGTCGACCTGGATGTCCTTGGCCAGTTCGAGGATCAGCTCGACGTGGCGCTCGATGATGCCCAGCAGGCTGACGTCTTCTTGCAACGCCCGGCGCCCGAGCTCATACGCGACAGCCAGGCTGTCCTCGTCGCGCGCCTCCATATAGGCACGCAACGCCGCGGCGTACCGGGCGTGGAAGTCGTCGTCGCTCATGTCGAGGCTCCCCGGTGCCGGGCGGTCAGCACCATGGCGTCGTCGGTTTCCTTCGCGTCCTTGCCGAGAAGCTCCTCAGCGATGGCGACGGCGGGCGCGGCGAAGTCGATGTGGTCCAGGTAGTCTTCGGCGATTCCGTCGGTGCTCATCACGAGCAGATCACCCGGACGCATCGAAATCACTTGCGCGGGCCTGATTTCCGGTATGCGATAGCCGACGATGCCCGCGGTCAGCCGCGCACTGGACCTCACCTGGATGCCGGTGGGGGCCTTGGCCACCAGGTCGGCGGTGACGTTGCCGACGCCCGTCCACGTCAGCGTGTTGGCTGCGAAGTCGACCCGCGCCAGGGTCATCGCGACGCCTCGGGTCCCGGCGAGCAGCCGGTGACAGAGCTGGATCAACACCTCGATCCGCTCACCGCTGGAGCGTTTGACCGCTTCGACGGCCCGCAGCGCCGCGGTCGCGGCCTCCGGACCGTGGCCGAGGCCGTCCACCACGCCGAACAGGGCGGCCTCGCCGCCGACGTCGACCGCGATGCCCCGATCCCCGGAGGTGAACTCACTGGGCAGGGGACGACCCGCCCGCGCCCACTCGATCGGCCCGAAGCGGCCGTTCTCACGCATGGGGCGGAACCCATTTCCACATCTCGACGACCGTCCCCCGGCCGAGCGCGGATTCCACGAACAACCTGTCCATCAGTCGTCGCGAGCCGGGCAGGCCCATGCCGAGCCCGCGCCCGGTCGAATACCCGTCCTCCATCGCCCGCTCGATGTCGGCGATGCCCGGTCCCTGATCCTCCGCGCGCACCACCAGGGCCTTGCGGCCCTCCCGGTCGGCGACGAAGACCCTGACCACGCCGCGACCGGCGTAGCTGGTGATGTTTCGCGCGATCTCGGAGATCGCCGTGGCGATCATCGTGACGTCGGTGAGCGAGAATCCCAGGTCGAGTGCGAGTTGATGTCCGGCTTTGCGGGCTTCGACGATGTCGTCAGAATTGTCGATGTCGACGACGATGTCAGTCTCCACCGTCGCGCCCGATCACCGGTTTCCGCTGCGCCAGTTGGCGATTCAGCAGGGCCAGGCCCTCCTCGAGGTCCAGCGCCGTATTCATGTCGTCGAACGCCAGGCCCAGCTGAACCATCGCGAAGGCCACCTCGGGCTGCAGGCCGACGATCACCGTGTCCGCGCCGCGCAGCCGCGTCATGTGGGCGATCGTCCGCAGCGACCGGGCCGCGAAGGAGTCCATCACGTCGATGGCGGTGACGTCGACGATGATGCCCTGCGCGCGGAACCGGCTGACCCGCTCCATGAGGTCATAGCGAAGCCGCTCGGCGTCGGAGTCGCTGAGCGCGGCCTGCACCGAGGCGATGAGGATCGCACCCTGTTTCAGGATCGGTACCGGCATGGGGCGCTCGTGTTCCTCTTTTTATCCGGTCTGCTCGCCGGTGCGGGTGACCTCGTAGCCCAGCAGCCGCTCGGCTTCCTCGATGCCGCCCTGCAGGTCGCCGACGGCGTTCATCTTCGACAGGTCCAGGCCGATCGTCACCAGCGTCAGGGCGATTTCGGAGGACAGGCCGGTGATGATGACGCTGGCGCCCATCAACCCCGACGCGTCGACCGTCTGCACCAGGTGGTTGGCCACCGTGGAGTCGATGGTGGGCACACCGGTGATGTCGATGACCACCACCTTCGCGCGGTTGGCGCGGATGGCTCTCAGCAGCTGTTCGGTGACCTGGCGGGCGCGCTGGGAATCGAGCACACCGATGATCGGCAGAATCAGCAGCTGTTCACGCACCTGCAGCACCGGCGTGGACAGCTCGCGAATCGCCTCCTGCTGCTGGCGGATGATGCGCTCGCGCTCCTGGACGAAGCTGACCGCCACGGTGTTGGCGATGCGGTTGGCCGCCGGTTCGTACGCGTCCAGAACCCGGTTGAGCATGTCGAATTCCGTCTGGTACTTCTCGAACAACGAACGCGCGAGCACGTCGCGCAGCAGCAGCACGATGCCGACGACCTCGTCCGTTTCCACGCCCCGCGGAATGATGCGCTCCGACAGGTCGCGCGCGTAGGCCTGCAGCGCCTCGACGCTACCGGTCTCGAGCACCTCCACGTAGTTGTCGTAGACGGCCGTCGCCTCGGAGAACAGCTCCTCCGGCGTCATCGCGGTGAGCAGTTCGGCCTCGGTGATCCGGCGCGCCCACTCCTCGCGCAGGACGGTGCGGTTCTGCCGCAGGTGCTGGACGAGCTGGGGTAACAGGCCCTCGCTGGAAATACCGACTGCCTGCACGGTGGCGCCCGCGCCGCTGAACTCCGCCGGCGAATCTGACATGTGGCCTCCCAGGTGCCGGTCCGCGCCCCGCCGTGTGCAGGCTCGATTTTGCGAGACTAGCCTGGGTTGCCGCGGGGCAGGTGTTGAGGGCATATTCTTCTCGCAGTCCGCAACGCAGGCTAGGCTTGCACCACACCCTGAAGCCCGGGACAAAGGATTGCCATTGTCAGCTCCTGATTCGATTACCACGTTGGTTGAGG
>NZ_LZJG01000306.1:0-3711 GCF_001667785.1 Mycobacterium sp. E3247
GCTTGCACCACACCCTGAAGCCCGGGACAAAGGATTGCCATTGTCAGCTCCTGATTCGATTACCACGTTGGTTGAGGACCACGATGGGGTGTCGGTGGTCAGTGTCAGCGGCGAAATCGATTTGGTCACGGCTCCGGCCCTGGAACAGGCCATCGGCGCGGTGGTTGCGGATAATCCGGCGGCGTTGGTGATCGATCTTTCCGCGGTGGAGTTTCTCGGTTCGGTGGGGCTGAAGATCCTGGCGGCGACCTACGAGAAGCTGGGCACGGCGACGGGGTTCGGCGTGGTCGCACGCGGTCCGGCGACCAGGAGGCCCATTCATTTGACCGGCCTGGACAAGACCTTCCCGCTGTACCCGACGCTGGACGACGCGCTGACCGCGGTGCGCGACGACAACATCAACCGCTAGGCGCGTGGCGCGGCCGGGATGGCTTGCGCGCGAAGGCATTTGGGTAAAATCGCCGAATCGGCGCTGCCGAACGCGCCAGGTGCGATGATCAGCGCTATGGACGTCGACAATCCGCAAGGCGACCAGCGGTGGGACAGTCGCGAGCGTGGCGAGACCGAAATCCAACGGCTGGACCGCAATTGGAACAGCCTGCTGCAGGAGCTGCGCGTGGTGCAGACCGGTGTGCAGCTGCTCACCGGTTTCCTGTTGACGCTGCCGTTCCAGCAGCGGTTCGACGTCCTGGCCCCGGCGATGCGCAACCTCTATCTCGCGACGGTGGGCTGCTCGGTGGGGGCAACCGTGCTGTTGATCGCCCCGGTCGGCATGCATCGGCTGTTGTTCCGGCGCCATCGTCTGCAGGTGCTGGTGTCCGCCGCGCACCGCTGTGCGTACGCCGGGCTGGGCCTCCTGGGCCTGGCGCTGACCGGGGTGACTGCCGTCGTCTTCACCGCGGTGGCCGGCACCAGCCCGGGCGTCGTCGCCGGCGCGTGCGCGCTGACGCTGTTCACCTTGTTCTGGTGGCTACTGCCGCTGCTGCTCCGCACCCGCGGCATGTAGCGCGAGTTCGGCGATGCGGGTCGAGTCCAGGTGCTCGAGCAGGTCCTGCGGGTCGGCGAAGATCGGTGACGCGCCCGCCGCCTGCAGCTCCTCGCGGGCGATGCCGCCGCTGAGCAGGCCGATGCACGGCAATCCGGCGCCCGCCGCGGCGTGCGCGTCCCAGACCGCGTCCCCGATGAACACGGCATGGCCGGCGCCGGCCCCCGCCCGGTCCAGCGCGACCTGCACGATGCCGGGTTCGGGTTTGGCGGTGTCGACGTCGCGCGACGACGTCGTTGCGGAGATCACGTCCTCGCAGTCGAGGACCTTGCGCAAGATCTCCAGTTCGTCGTCGGGTGCCGAGGTGGCCAGCACGACCTGCAGGCCGAGCTCGGCGACCCGGCGCAGCAGCGCCCGGGCACCGGGCAGCGGCGCGAGCAGCGGGGTGCATTCCCGGTAGTAGCGGCTGTGCCCGTCGCTGAGCCGCTCCTGGACCTCGTCCGGGGCGTCCCGGGACAGCGTGCGCACCAGGGTGGAACCGTCCATGCCGATGCAGCGGTGGATCTGCCAGGCGGCCACGGGCAGACCCTCGGCGTCGAAGGCGCGCTGCCACGCGTAGACGTGCAGATAGTTGGAGTCGACCAGGCTTCCGTCGACGTCGAAGAGAACGGCGGGTTTCATCTGCGCGGCATACCCAGGCCGGAGCCGGCTGACACCGGCGCGCGGAGTCGTTTGGGTCCTGGGGCGGCGGGTAACCGGCGTGGGTGAGCGGTTGCGGCTCCTTTGCCGCGGGATGGCCGGCTCGGCCGGCGGTCGAGCGGCGAACCGCAGTGCCACGCGAATCACATTGGAGCGCAATCTTTCTCACGAGGAGTGCAGGTGAATTACCACAACGGCGACCCGGTCGATCACCATCGGACCGCCCGCCGGCACGCCGGCGAAACCCTCACCTACGGCGCGAACGCCCCCGGTTTGGCCGGCTCGGCCGTAGCGGTGGTTGCCCTCATCGTCGGCTTGTTCGCCTTGGCGACCGGTCATTTGGCCGCGGGCGTGACGGCCGTGATCCTGGCCGTCGTGCTCGGCGCGGCGAGCGCCGTGTGGTTGCTGCGCGCACATCGCAGGGTGTGCGACGCCGAACTTGCCTGGCACGCCGCGCATTCCGACAAGCCCGCCCCGCCGCCGAGCGGTTGACCGGTGTGAGCTAACGAACACCGGTTGGCGCGCTGCCACCGGGTCCGGCGTTTATTTGTTGCCATGACCGGGTAAAAGCGGATCATGGTCGCGCCCGTTTCATTGCGAGCAGCAAACTACCCGGTCGAGTACGGGCGGGATTTCGCGCTGCTCGGACTCGCCGCCGTGGGGGTCTGGGCGGTGAGCTTGGCGATCGGCCTGTTCGAGCTGTTGATCGGCCACGAGGGAATCGGCATCGCGGCGCTGATCGTGTCCGTGGTCGCGCCGTGGCTGGGCTTGGCGCTGGCGCATTACCCCGCGGTGGCCCGGCGCATGCGGCGGCTCAAGGTCCGCCGGCGCAACTTTTTGCAGCCGATCGGTGTAACGCGCGCCTGAATGGGGTACGTCCTGCGCCACGGGTGAGTACAGGAAAGTGCGTCAGCCCGGGTTCATCAGCAGGAAGGAACCGCCATGCCGGCCGCAAGCGACTATGACGCACGCCGCGCTTCCGACTCCGACACCCAGGACAAGTCCGCCATCGGCGAATTGGCGCCGACCCTGCACGGACCCGCCACCGCGGTGGTCGACGAGGACCCCAACGATGTGCACTTCTTCGAGCTGCCCGGCGCCGATTTGTCCGGCGAAGAGCTGTCGGTGACCGTGATCCCCCAACGGTCCGACGAATTCACGTGCTCGAGCTGTTTCCTGGTGCAACACCGTAGCCGGTTGCGCAGCTCGAACGCGGGCCTGTCGATCTGCGCCGACTGCGCCTGACATCGGCACTGCCGCTGGGGAAGTGGTTGCCGCACAATCGATTCAGGTCTGCGCCCATTCGCGGTCGCACACGGCGCACCGCCGGGTGACCATCGCCCAGGCCGGTTCGTCCGGGGCCGGCTCGCGGATCAGATGGGCCGACGTGTCGCCGCAGCCGGGGCACGCGCAGATGGCGCGGTAGGGCTCCACGGGCTGGCCCGCCATCAGCTGTAGGTTCTCCTCGCGCGAGAACGGCACGATCACCAACGGCTCGGGCGGCGGAGGCGAGTGCGGTTTGTCGAACCACAGCAGGCCACAGGTCACCGTCGCCACCGCGGTGAAGATGGCCAAGATCATCGTCGGGATGTCCCACGGCCAGTTCGGCGGGAGGGGCGTCACCACCAGAATGACCAGCACCGCAGAGATCAGGGCGCCGATGATGGTGCCCGGTTTGGCGAACCGGTAGCCGCCGACGTTGAGCGCTTCCCACGTCCGGATCTCCTGCTGCCGCTGCGCGACCTCGGCCAGGGTGGGGTGTAAGCGGCCGCCGCTGCCCGCCGCGGGATCAGCAAATGTCCTGACCCGTTGGCCGGGCCCGCGCGGGTGGCCCTGCCCGGGCGACGGGCTTACCAGCGCCATGCGGGCAGAGCTTAATGGCAAACCCGCGGCGCCGCAGTGTCAGCCGCCGGTGCCGGCCGGCGTACCAGCTAACACCATTGAGTCGGGGTGGCGGGATTTGAACCCACGGCCTCTTCGTCCCGAACGAAGCGCGCTACCAAGCTGCGCCACACCCCGCTTGAAGC
>NZ_LZJG01000307.1:0-751 GCF_001667785.1 Mycobacterium sp. E3247
CCGCCGAGAATGTTCTCGTCGGGGACCACTAGGTCGCGGATGCGGACTTCCGCGTGACCCATGGTCACCTCACCGTGGAAGGCCGGCACGTCGGTCTCTCCCATAACCGGAATGTTGCGGATGATCTCGAAGCCAGGATTGGGCAACTCGACGAGAAACGTCGTGTACTGGCGATGGCGCGGCGCGTCGGGATCGGTCTTGGCCATCACCAGTGCCAGCTGAGAAATGGACGCCCCTGAGGTGTACCACTTCTCGCCGTTGAGGATCCAATTATCGCCCTCGCGCACCGCGCTGGTCTGCATGCCGGTGGCATCGGCGCCGGCGGCTCTTTCGGTCATGGCAAAGCAGACCCGGATATCGCCGTTGACCAGCGGGACCAGGTAGCGCTGCTTCTGCTCCTCGGTCCCGTGCTCGATGAGGGTCAGCATGGTCGCGTCCTGTGGGCCCATGCAGTTCAACGCCCACGCACCCAGATGGCTGAACGCGCGGCCCACTTCGACTTGCACGACGGCATTGGCCAAGTGCCCCAACCCCATTCCGCCGTACTGCACCGGTACGAAGGGGCACCACAACCCTTCCGCGTGGGCCCTGTCCTGGACCTCCTTGACGATGTCGAAGAAGGGACGCGTGCCGATCTGTGGCTCCGCCGGCAGCACTACCTCGTCGATGAAAGTGGCGACCCGGGCACGCAGTTGCTGAATCTCCGCCGGGAGCTCGAAATCGATCATGTGACATACGCTGACAGGATTGA
>NZ_LZJG01000308.1:0-9835 GCF_001667785.1 Mycobacterium sp. E3247
GTGGCGGTGCTGGCCGCCGGGATCGGGGGCGCAGCGCTGCCGGGTTGCGAGTGTGGCTCAGTTCCGGTGCCGCGGCGGGCAGCGCGGGCGCCGGCGGTGGCGGCGCCGGGACGGGGACCGGCTGAGGTATCCCGGCCAGGCCGGCCAGCCCGGCGAAGCCGGCGACGGCGCCGAAGGGGGCGACCGCGAGCAGCAGCGCGGGGGCCAGCAGCTGCGGCGCCGTGGTCAGGATCTCGAGGATGTGGGTCGGCCAGTCGAACAGCATGAGCTGAACGATGTATTGGAAGGCCAGCGCCGGATTGTGCACCAGGTAGTAGCCGAACTGCTCGAAATCTTCGAGCAGTTCCAGCGCTCGAACGACCCACCAAATCGGTTCCGACGCGTTGGTGTAGGAGTCGTAGGTCAGGCCGTTTACCGTGCCCTGGGCCGGATCCCAGTTGATCCCAAAGTTCTTCAGGATTTGCGCAATGAAGTCGTCGAGCGGATTGTCGATGGTGGGGTCGTGGTCCACGTTCGACGAACTATCGGCTGAAGCGTCCGTCTTCACGATCTGCGGCGCCTGGTCGGCTTGCGGTGTGGACGCCACCGCCGCGGTCGAGACGGCCTGATAGGTCGTCATCGTGGTGGCGGCCTGCACCCACATCCGCGCGTAGTCGGCCTCGTTGACCGCGATCGGAATCGTGTTCACGCCAAAGAAATTCGTCGCCACCAAAGCGCCGTGGATGGCGTGGTTGGCGGCGAGTTCCGGCAGCGTCGGCATGGCCGCCAACGCCGCGGTGTAGGCGACGGCGGCGGTCTGGTGTTCGGCGGCCGCCGCGGCGCTGTCCGCGCCCGCCCGCGTGAGCCACGCGAGGTAGGGCGCATGCGCGGCGACGTACGACTCCGCGCTGGGCCCCTGCCACGAGCCGGCCTGCGCCGCGGCCAAGACGCCGCTGAGTTGCGCTGCGGCCGCGGCGTATTCGGTGCTCAGGTCGGACCATGCGCCCGCCGCCGCGAGCAGCGACGCCGGGCCGGGGCCGCTGCTGAGCAACGCGGAGTGCACCTCGGGTGGCGAGGCCATCCAGATCGGTGCCGTCATAGGTACTCCTCAGGCTGGGAAGGCTTACCAGGCAGAGGAGAGCTTAATGAATATGATTGTCGTTATCAACACGGCCGGGGTTCGGCCGCCGCGCGCGTCAGATCAGTGGGCGCCCCGTCCTGATCCGGCGGTCGACGTCGGCCAGTAGGACGTTGAACGGGAATCGGCGAACGAACCGCGGCAGGCGCCGGTTCACCAGGGCGAGCGCCGCAATCAGCCGTTCGAAGCGCCGTTGCCTGGCGGCGTCCCAGGGCAGGCGCATCTCGTCGCGGAACCGCTGCGGCAGAAAGCCCGTGGTGACGAGCAACGCGAAGTTGTCGCAGGCGCGCTGCAGCCGGCGCGGGAGCGCCAGTCCCGGCATGCGGCCGGCGGCGATGGGATACAGGTATTCGCGGACCGCGTCGTCGATGTGCACCTTGGCCAGCGACTCCTCCCAATACCGGTCGAACGCGGCCCGGTCCGCCGGCCACATCTCGGGGGGCACCTGCAGGGTGGTGGCCAGCGCCATGCCCTCCCGGTAGTGGCGGTCGGCGTCCTCACCGTCCAGCTCGCCGATGAACATGCGGTAGATGTCGACCCCGCCCTTGTACAGGCACGCCCCCACCCACAGCTGCAGGGCGGGGTCGAAAGCGTTGTACTGCACCGGGCTTTCGGGGGTGGAGTAGACCTGCGCGTGGGCGCGGTTCACCGCGCGGCGGAAGGCCTCCTTCTGGGTGTCGCTGCCGTTGGTCGCCACGGCCAGGTAGGTGAAGGTGGTACGTGCGCGCTTGATCGGATGCAGGTCGACGCGGCCGCTCTCGACGCGGCTCTCCATGACGCCGTAGCCGACACCGGGACGCGCCAACTGCATGACCACGTTCGCCGGGCCGGCCAACAGCGCGACGCCCATCAACCCCTCGTCGATGCCGAGCGCCAACCGGCGCCGCCGCGCCGGGGATGGCCGGGGCGGGTCGGCGATGGGGCGCTCGACATGCCGAGCCGGTTCCTGAACAGCCTCGCGGATCGCCATCGTCATCCCCTCCCGCGGCACTGCCGCCAATGTGAGAACGGCTGTTTCCTGATATTGTCGCGACGCCCCGCCGGTGTCAAGATGGGTGGCATGAGCGAGACCTCCAGCGCGCGGCCCTACCGCGGCGTCGAGGCCGCGCAGCGCCTGGCCACGCGGCGCAACCGCCTCTTGGCCGCGGGCCTCGAGCTGCTCGGCGCCGAGCAACAGAGCGTCTCGGCGGTCACCGTCCGCGGCGTGTGCCGTGAGGCCGGGTTGGCGGCCCGGTACTTCTACGAGAGCTTCGCCGACAAAGACGAATTCGTCGGCTCCGTCTTCGATTGGGTGGTTGCCCAGCTGGCCGCCACCACGCAGGCCGCGGTGACGGCGGTGCCGGCGCACGAGCAGACGCGAGCGGGGATGGCCAACATCGTGCACACCATCGCCGACGACGCCCGGCTCGGGCGCCTGCTGTTCAGCACGCAGCTTGCCGATCCGGTGATCGTGCGCAAGCGCGCCGAATCCAGCGCGTTGTTCGCCATGCTGTCCGGCCAGCACGTCGGGGACGCGATGCGGGTTCCGGCAAACGACCGCATCAAGGCGGCGGCGCACTTCGTGGTCGGCGGCGTAGGGCAGACCATCAGCGCCTGGCTCGCCGGCGACGTCCGGCTCGAACCCGACCAGCTCATCGATCACCTGGCCGCCCTGCTCGACGAGCTCGCCGAGCCAAGGCTCTATCGCACCAAGGAATCCCGGGCGGCGGCCGACGCCTAGCGGGTGCTTACGCCGGGCAGGCCGTGCGCCAGGCCGTGGTGGCCGTCAGCCCGAAGTCGCTCAGCGCATCTGAAACGTTGGCTCGTAGTTGCTCAATCGAGTTGTGTCGACCGAGCTCGTAGGCGAGGAACGAGACGAACACCCGGCCGTGCACCCGCCCCGACAACAACGCCAGTGCCCCGTTGGTGCGGTACATGGTCGCGGTGGTCACCCCCGGGTACACCGTCCGCATGGCGAAGTGATCGGCCTCGGTGCCGTCCGCCCGGTTGACGGCCGGGTCCAGCGTCCCGAGGTTTGACGACACGACGGTGATCGCGCTGCCGGTGACCACGCCGATCAGCCGCCGCATGACGCGCTTCGGGATCAGCGGAATCAGCGGCAGCAAGGCCCAGCGCTCGTCGGGCTCGTCCAGGTGGCGGGACAGGGCTTCCTTGACCCTGGTGCGGATCTCGCGCAGGTCGGTCGTCGCCGGAGCGGGGTCGACCGTGATGTCGACATTGACGACCGCGTTCGCGCGGGTGTCGCCCGGGGTGCGCTCGTTGACCGGCATTCCCACGTTGACCGTTCCGTCCGCGGCGACTCGCCCGACTCGTCGGGCGAGGTGGGCGGCCAGTCCAGCGAGCAGCGCGTTGCTCGTCCCCCCGAGTGCCTGCGCGCGCGCGTCCCACTCGTCGGCGTTGATGAACAGCGTCGCCATGGGCAGCGTGATGAGCTCGTCCGCCCCGACGGGCGGCGCGGGCCGCTTGGCGGCCGGCGACGCGGCGGCGCCGGCGTGGCGTGCAGTCCCGGCCAGGCGGATCGCGGCCACCACGGCGCGGCCCACGCTTGATGCGTCGCATGCGGTTTGGTGTGCGTCCTCGCGCACGGCCCGCCACCGCAGCCGTACCGCCGGGGGCGGCCAGTCGATGGTGTCGTCGCGGCCGCACGCCGCGTCCGCCAACGCCTCGCACAGCCCGACGCCGTCGGTGAGGCAATGGGTGGTCACCAGGCTCACCGCCGCGCCGCCGTCGGTCAAGGGGAGCAGGGCAAGGTGGAATCCGGGCCCGTGCTCGGCATCGGGTCGCCTATCCGCCTGTTCCTCCAGCCAGTCGCCGATCGCCTCACGGGGCCGTGGCGCAGCGACGATCTCGAGCTCCGACTGAACGGTGGGAGCCACCCAGCGATGCCTGCCGAACGGCAACGGGGACCGTTCGATGCGGCGACGCAGCCGACCCCGACCGAGATGGCGATGAAACCTTCGCAGCCCGTCGACGTCGACGGCGCGGTCGTATACCCAGATGCACTGCAGCACACTGGTGGTGGCGGTCGCCCGCTCGCCGAGGAACATGGTCTGGTCGGCCAGGTCCAGCACGTTGCTCATCATCCCGACTCCCGCCGTCTCGTGCGTCTAGGCCGCAACCACATCGGGCTGGTCGGGGGTGGTCTCGATCACCCGGGCGAATTCCCGGATCAGCGCCGCCAGGTAGCGCTGCACCGACTCGCGGGCTATCTCGTTGTCCGGGAAGGAGATCGTCACCGTGGTGCGTTCCACGTGCCGGTTGATCCACATGTTGATCCCGCCGGCGGACAGGCTGTCGCCATAGGTGCCGAAATTCATCTCCGTCCACATCCCGACAAGGGGGATCTTTCGAAAGTCGAGGAACGACAACATCATCGGCAGTTGCGTGGGCAGCTTGATGCCCAGCTGATCCGGGGTCGCCAACTCCAGCACGCGCTCGACCGGCACGGCGGCGAGATCCTTGGCGGAGTCGAAGGATTTCTGAGCCGCCCGTGCCGCCTCGGGGAACGAGTCGCCGGCCGTCGGAACCGTCACGGGGATCAGGCTGGCGAACCATCCCACCGTCATGGTGTCGACGCCCATGTCCCGGGTGTCCCTGGCCGTGAACCCGAAATAGGTTTCCTTGCCGGTCAATTGGCGCTCCGCCAACGCCGTGCAAGCCAGGACTCCCCCGATGAACCGGGCACCGGCTGCGCAACATGCGGCGTCGAACGACTCCGTCCCCGCGGCGTCGAGCAAGTCGACCGTGACCAGGTCGCCCTTGCAGCTGGCCCATGTGTCGCCCAGCGGCAGCGGAAAGCTCGGCCAGTCACCGTCGGCCTCACGCGCGAACGCAATCCAGTCCTTGACCTCCGGGGACGACAGGGTCAGGCTCGCCGCCCTCTCCCGCTGCCGCACGGTGTAGTCGCGGTAACTTCTCAGCTCGCGGGGTGCGGGAAGCTCGCCGCCTTGCGCACCCAGCACCAGCTCTTGGTACGTCAGGTGGATGTCGAGGAAGATCAGCGCGGCGGACACGCCGTCGATGTGCAGGTGGTCGACGCTGGCGTAGAAGGTGAAGTGGTCGGGCCCCTGGACGACTCCGTAGGTGAAGCAGCCCCATCCGAGCGTCCCGGGCGTCGTCGTCAAGACGTGCGCACGCGCCTGTTCGGGGCTCATCTGTCCGAACGCCGTCGGAGCGAATTCGATGACCCCGGGGTCGGCGATCGCGCGGCGGACGATGACGCCTTCGACGATCTCGAACCAGCTGTGGTAGGTGTCCTGACCACGGACATGGGCGTTGATCGCCGCCGTCATCGCCGGGATGTCACACGTGCCGGGAATGTCCCACGCCACCACCATCAACCGGGGCAGCTGTCGGTTCATCGTGTCGCCGAGGTGGGCGGTCCAGAGGTGTTGAGTCTGCTGATAACTCGGAACCAAATCGCTCAATGGCGCGGTGCGAGCCGCTTCGTGCGCCGCGGGCGTGGCCGTCCACGTGGTCAGTGGTCCGTGCGGCGGTTCCCATTCGTAGATGTTCCCGAGTGCGACCATTTCTTGATCCTCGCTCTGTGAGGTGCTGATTCCGTTGTGCGGCAAGGGGGTACCGGAAACCCATTCCCGAATGGGTTTTATGCGCAATATGAATTCAATTTCGTACCGGGGAGCTTCGCGAACTGATTTTCGTGTGTGGAGTTGAACCTACGGTCGTCGCTCGTACCCCCGAGTCGCTGTTGTTGGACGCTAGTACAGGAACGCGAGGATTACGCGGTTTTGGACAAGATTCGCAATCCCGCGCGCTGTCGCGGCGACGCCGGTAATCTGCTCTCTCCGGAGCAAACGACCGCACCCGCTCAGGGCAACAGCGGCAGCTGCCACAGCCGCATCCCGGGATCCAGCAGCCAGAACCGCTCCATGGTCAGGCGCATGAGCCGCAGCGCGCTGAAGATCATGAAGGCGGCCAGCGGCAGCTCGACCAGCACAGCGGTGGCCACCGACAGCCAGACGTCCCTGGGGCCTGCGGTCATCAGGTCGAACCATGCGTCGCAGATCAGGAGCACACCGGTGGTGAACGCGGCCGGGATCAGCACCTGGCGGCGCAGGTAGCCCAACACGGCCGTCGCCGCCATGAAGACCATCAACAACACGTCGTAGCCCATCCAGGTGAGGGGCCAGTTGTGCACGACGTAGTTCTCCGGCAGCGTCGTGGACAGATAGCCCAGCCAGGGGATCATCACCGCCGAGCCACCGGCCATCAGGCTCAACCGGATTCGCCGCACGCGGGCCAGGAACACGGGGTCGACGATGTCGCTCACGGGTTGTTCCAGCCGGGTGATCAGGTCACGCCGCTCCCCGGGCGTCAGGGCCGCGATCCGGGCGTCGGAGAGGATGCCCTCGGTCACGGCCGGCCGGCCGGCACCGCGGGCCGGCGGTCGGCCGCAGTCTTCGGCACCGTGCTCGCATCGCTGCTATCGAATTCCTTGACCCAGCAAGCGAATTCGAGCGTGATGCCGTCGGGGTCCTGGAAGTAGAACGAACGCACGTACACCCCGGGATGCACCGTGGCGGACACCTGCATGGGGCTCTCGTCGTGGTTGAGCACCGGCCCCACCCGCACACCCTTCTCCTTGAGGCGCTGACGGTAGGCGTCGAACTTCTCGGCCGGCACGTGGAATGCCAGGTGGTTCATGGTGCTCACCGCGCTGGTGATGTCGCCGATGCCGGGGATGGCGCCCGGCGACGAGATGCCCGGCACCCGGTCGGGAGCGTCGGCGAACCAGAAGAATGCGACGCAGTCGCCGTTGCCCGCGTCGAAGAAGAAATGCTGGCCCGCGCCCCCGGGCAGGTCCAGCGACTTGATCAACGGCATGCCCAGGATGTTGGTGTAGAAGTCCACGGTGCGGGCCATGTCCGAGCAAACGAGCGCGACGTGGTTGATCCCGCCGAGTTCGAATTCCGTGTTGGTGTTGTGGGGCTTGATCATCGCAGTTCCCCTCCGTCCCGGCGTGGGAAATCCTGGCCAAGATGTAATTGAAGAATCTAACATCAGCTTCAGTTTTCTCCGAGATGTCCGTCGCCAGCAGGGCCGCCGAAATGACTCTTCACACCGGTGCCGCGGGAGTGCGCCGCGAGTTCGTCGGTTTGCCGTCGCCCACCGCCGGGCGCGCCGGTGCGGGCGGGCATCCCTGCCAGGGTCTGTACCACCGCGGGGAGGGCCACAAGCCCACGGTGGCGATGATCGCCACCCACTACCAGATCGACTTCTCCGAGCACTACCTCGCCGACTACATGGCCACCCGCGGGATCGGGTTTCTCGGCTGGAATACCAGGTTCCGCGGCTTCGAGAGCAGCTTCCTGCTCGACCATGCGCTGGTGGACATCGGCGTGGGAGTGCGCTGGCTGCGCGAGGTGCAGGGGGTGGAAACGGTTGTGCTGCTCGGCAATTCGGGTGGCGGATCGTTGATGGCCGCGTATCAGTCGCAGGCCGTGGCGCCGAACGTGACCCCGCTGGAGGGGATGCGACCCGCGACGGGCCTGACCGAGTTGCCCGCCGCCGACGGCTACGTGGCCACCGCGGCCCATCCCGGGCGGCCGGACGTGCTGACGGCCTGGATGGACGCCGCCGTCGTCGACGAGAACGACCCCGTCGCCACCGACGCCGACCTCGACCTGTTCAACGAGCGCAACGGCCCGCCGTACGCGCCGGAGTTCCTGGCCCGCTACCGCCGTGCGCAAACGGCGCGCAACCACGCCATCACCGACTGGGCGGAGCGGGAGCTCAAACGCGTTCGCGCGGCGGGATTTTCCGACCGTCCGTTCAGCGTCATGCGCACCTGGGCGGACCCCCGCATGGTGGATGCCGGCATCGAGCCCACGCGGCGTCAACCGAACATGTGCTATGCCGGCGTCCCGGCGAAGGCCAACCGGTCCGCACACGGGATCGCGGCGGCCTGCACCCTGCGCAACTGGCTGGGCATGTGGAGCCTGCGGGTGGCGCAGACCCGGGCCGAGCCACACCTGGCCCGCATCACCTGCCCCGCCCTGGTGATCAACGCCGAGGCCGACACCGGTGTGTTCCCGTCCGACGCCCAGCGGATTTTCGCCGCGCTCGCCGGCCCCGACAAGACCGAGGCGTCGATCGACAGCGATCACTACTTCACCACCCCGGGCGCCCGCGACGAGCAAGCCGACATCATCGCCGACTGGATCGCCAAGCGGTTTCGCTGAGACCCGTCGCCACCCGACCGACCCCTGTGGTCAACCAACCGACCGGTTGTTAGTTTGGAAGCTGCCCGGCCGAGACGGAACCCGAAAGCATGGGAAGGCGACCAATGCCGATCGCTATCACTCCTGAGCATCAAGACCTGGCCGATTCGGTGCGGTCGCTGGTGGCGCGCATCGCGCCGTCCGAGGCATTGCACGCGGCCATGGAAACGCCGATCGACAATCCCCCGCCGTACTGGCAAGCCGCCGCGGACCAGGGCCTGCAGGGCCTGCACCTGGCCGAGTCCGTGGGCGGGCAGGGCTTCGGCATCCTCGAGCTGGCCATCGTGCTGGCCGAGTTCGGCTATGGCGCGGTGCCCGGGCCTTTCGTGCCGTCGGCGATCGCCAGCGCCCTGATCTCCGCCAGCGATCCGCACGCCAAGGTCCTCTCCGAGCTGGCGTCCGGTGCGGCCATCGCCGCATACGCGATGGACTGCTGCGGGCTCACCGCCACCCGCCAGGGTGACACGCTGGTGCTCCGCGGCGAGGTCCGCGCGGTGCCCGCGGCGGCGCAGGCCTCCGTGCTGGTGCTGCCGGTCGCCATCGACAGCGGCGAGGAATGGGTGGTGCTGCGCGCCGAGGAACTCGAGATCGAGCCGGTGCGAAGCATCGACCCGCTGCGCCCCGTCGCCCATGTACGCGCCAACGCCGTCGAGGTGGGCGCAGACGCCGCATTGGGCAACCTGAGCATGGCGACCGCGCACGCATTGATGACGACGCTACTGTCCGCCGAGGCGATCGGGGTGGCGCGCTGGGCGACCGACACCGCGTCGCACTACGCCAAGATCCGCGAGCAGTTCGGCAGGCCGATCGGGCAGTTCCAGGCCATCAAACACAAGTGCGCGGAAATGATCGCCGACACCGAGCGGGCCACCGCGGCGGTGTGGGACGCCGCCCGCGCCATCGACGAGGCACGCGAAAACGATTGGGAAATCAGCGCTTCCAACGTCGAGTTCGCGGCAGCCGTGGCGGCGACGCTGGCACCGGCGGCCGCCCAACGGTGCACGCAGGACTGCATCCAGGTGCACGGCGGGATCGGCTTCACCTGGGAGCACGACACGAACGTGTACTACCGCCGGGCGCTGATGCTGGCCGCCTCCTTCGGCCGCGGTTCGGAGTACCCGCAGAAAGTGGTGCACACCGCCACCAGCACCGGGCTCCGGCCGGTCGACATCGACCTCGACCCCGACACCGAGAAGCTGCGCGATGAGATCCGCGCCGAGGTGGCCGCGCTGAAGGCGATGGAGCGCGACCGGCGCAGGGTCGCCATCGCCGAGGGCGGCTGGACCCTGCCGTATCTGCCGAGGCCGTGGGGGCGCGCCGCCGGTCCGGTGGAGCAGATCATCATCGCCCAGGAGTTCACCGCGGGCCGCGTCAAGCGCCCGCAGATGGGCATCGCGACCTGGATCATCCCGTCGATCGTCGCGTTCGGCACCGAGGAGCAGAAGCAGCGGTTCCTGCCGCCGACCTTCCGCGGCGA
>NZ_LZJG01000309.1:0-800 GCF_001667785.1 Mycobacterium sp. E3247
CGCGTTTCTCGCACTGCTCCTATTCTTCGACCAACAGATGCGGATTTCGTCCGTTTGGCAAGGAGACGAAATGAGGATTCGTTTCATTGTTTCGGCGCTCGGGGCTGTAGTGGTCGCGTTGGCGGTTGGGTGTGGCGGCGGGCAGGGCGGCGGCCACAACGCCACCTCGGTCGCACCCTCGCCGACGCCATCGATTCGCTGATCTTGGCGCCAGACCTGATTAACGAGATTGTCGGTGCGAAACTAAACTGGGCGTCCAAACCTCCGCCCGGCGCGACCTCCCCGCCCGTGGCCGCCTTCGTCGACGAGGGTAACCCGCAGTGCGAGCCGCTGATCGCGCCGGACACGTACTCGGTGGGGGTGGCTTACACCGCGTGGCGGAGCAATCTCTACAAAGAGGACAAGGACACGTACGAGCATGCGGTCCGTCAAGCCGTTGCGACGGTTGTCGATTCCAAAGCAGCGACGGTGTTGCTTGGCGACGCTTTTGCCAAGCGTCTCGATGCGTGCAGCAATGCCGTCATCCACCTGAGCGGCAAATATCGATGGAGATTCCAGAAGACCGACGCGACCGATACGGGAGTGCGGTGGACGGGAACGGAACTGGAGGACGGGCAGATCACCGGCTGGGTCTGCGCCAGCGAGGCGCGGGCAAAGAACAATGTGGTGATCTACGCGCAGGTGTGCCAATGGGGCAACGGCGCTCCGGCCGCAGCGACAGTTCTGGACAAGATGTCGGAGAAGATCCCCGGATAGACCCGGGAGAATCGGAATACTTTGTGCAGGATCCGGGAGGAGTA
>NZ_LZJG01000310.1:0-635 GCF_001667785.1 Mycobacterium sp. E3247
CGCTGGTGACGTCGGCCGCCCGGGCGATCTCGCGAATCGTGGTGCGCGAATAGCCATTCTCGGCCACACATCGCATCGCGGCGGTGATGATGCGGGCCCGGGTCTGCTCACCGTCGGCACCCACCGGCCGACCCAATTGCGGCGGCGTGACGCTCATGCGGCGGGAAGCCCGCCGCAGCTCCGTCCATCACGCACTACGCACCTCCGCGGCGAAGCCGGAACTAATCGATCACTCGATTATATTCGACCGTGTCGGGGACCGGGAGCCGGCGGACGGGACGCGCGAGTGAGGACAGCATGGTGACGCGGGCGCAACGGGGACGTCCGGTCGGCGCCAGCGGCGAGGAGACGCGGCAGCGGATCGTCGTTGCCACCATGCGCTGCGTGGCCGAATTCGGGTACGCGGGCGCCACCATCCGTGAGATCGCCCGGGCGGCCGACGTCACCAGCGGCAGCCTGTACCACTACTTCCCGAACAAGTCCGAATTGCTGGACGCGGCCGTCGAGGACATCGAACGCATGGCGGTGCCGCGGCTGCGAGCCGCCGCCGCGGGTCCCGGCGGCGTGGTCGATCGCCTCGCGGCGGTGCTGGACGAGGCGAGCCGGCTGATGCGCGAGCATCCGCATCTGGCCGC
>NZ_LZJG01000311.1:0-4561 GCF_001667785.1 Mycobacterium sp. E3247
AAGCGGGTCGACGACGCCCGCCGCGACGGCGACCAGATCCTGGCCGTGATCGCCGGCAGCGCGGTCAACCACGACGGCCGGTCCAACGGCCTGATCGCCCCCAACCAGGACGCGCAGGCCGACGTGCTGCGCCGCGCCTACAAGGACGCCGGCATCGACCCGCGCACCGTCGACTACATCGAGGCGCACGGCACCGGGACCGTCCTGGGCGACCCGATCGAGGCCGAGGCGCTGGGCCGTGTCGTCGGCCGTGGCCGCCCCGCCGACCGCCCGGCCCTACTGGGTGCGGTGAAAACCAATGTGGGCCACCTGGAGTCGGCGGCCGGCGCGGCCAGCATGGCCAAGGTGGTGCTCGCCCTGCAGCACGACAAGCTGCCGCCGTCGATCAACTTCGCCGGACCCAGCCCCTACATCGACTTCGACGCGATGCGGCTGAAGGTGATCGACCAACCCACGGACTGGCCGCGGTACGGCGGCTACGCGCTGGCCGGGGTGTCCAGCTTCGGTTTCGGCGGCGCCAACGCGCACCTGGTGGTGCGCGAGGTCCTGCCCCGTGACGTGATCGAACGCGAGCCCGAGCCCGAATCGAAGACCACCGCCGAGCCGGCGTCCGATGCCGCTGAGCCGCCCGTCATGGAAGCCCACGCGCTGCGCTTCGACGACTTCGGCAACATCATCCCGGACCCGGAAGCGCCCGAAGAGGACGAGTACGAGCTGCCGGGCGTCACCGACGAGGCGCTGCGGCTCAAGGAGATCGCGCTGGAAGAGCTCGCGGCGCAGGAGGTCGCGGAGCCCACCAAGCCCCTGATCCCCCTCGTCGTGTCGGCGTTCCTCACCTCGCGCAAGAAGGCGGCGGCCGCCGAGCTCGCGGACTGGATGGAAAGCCCCGAGGGGCAGGCGTCGTCGCTGGAATCGATCGGGCGGTCGCTGTCGCGGCGCAACCACGGCCGCTCCCGCGCGGTGGTGCTGGCCCACGACCACGAGGAGGCCGTCAAGGGCCTGCGCGCGGTGGCCGAGGGCAAGCAGCGGCCGGGCGTGTTCAGCGTCGACGGGCCGGTCACCAACGGCCCGGTGTGGGCGATGGCCGGTTTCGGTGCGCAGCACCGGAAGATGGGCAAGAGCCTCTACCTGCGCAATGAGGTCTTCGCCGAGTGGATCGAGAAGGTCGACGCGCTGATCCAGGACGAGCGCGGCTACTCGATTCTCGAGCTGATCCTCGACGACTCGCAGGACTACGGCATCGAGACCAGCAACGTCGTCATCTTCGCGATCCAGATCGCGCTGGGTGAGCTCCTCAAGCACCACGGCGCCAAACCCGCTGCGGTGGTTGGCCAGTCGCTCGGCGAGCCCGCGTCGGCCTACTTCGCCGGCGGCCTGTCACTGGCGGACGCCGCCCGCGTGATCGCGTCGCGCTCGCACCTGATGGGCGAGGGCGAGGCGATGCTGTTCGGCGAGTACATCCGGTTCATGGCGCTCGTCGAGTACTCCGCCGACGAGCTCAAGACCGTGTTCGCCGACTTCCCCGGCCTGGAGGTGTGCGTCTACGCCGCGCCCAGCCAGACCGTGATCGGCGGCCCGCCCGAGCAGATCGACGCGATCGTCGCCCGGGCGGAATCGGAGGGCCGCTTCGCCCGCAAGCTGCAGACCAAGGGCGCCGGCCACACCTCGCAGATGGACCCGCTGCTGGGCGAGTTCTCCGCGGAGCTGCAGGGAATTCACCCGCTGAGCCCGACGGTCGGGATCTTCTCGACGGTGCACGAGGGCAGCTACATCAAGCCCGGCGGCGAGCCGGTGCACGATGTCGACTACTGGGTCAAGGGCATGCGGCACTCGGTGTACTTCACCCACGGCGTGCGCAACGCCGTCGACAGCGGCCACACCACCTTCCTGGAGCTCGCGCCCAACCCGGTGGCGCTGATGCAGATCGGCCTGACCACTGCCGCCGCGGGTCTGCATGACGCCCAACTGATTCCGACGCTGGCCCGCAAGCAGGACGACGTCGAGTCGATGATCTCGGCGATGGCCCAGCTCTACGTCTACGGCCACGACCTGGACATCCGCACGCTGTTCAGCCGCGCTTCTTCGGGGCCGGCAGGCCCCGAAGATTTTGCGAACATCCCGCCGACGAGGTTCAAGCGCAAGGAGCACTGGCTGGACGTGCACTTCGCGCACGGCAGCAGCTCGGTGCTGATGCCGGGTAACCACGTCGCGCTGCCGGACGGCCGCCACGTGTGGGAGTACAACCCCCGCGGCCTGACGGACCTGCCCGCCCTGGTGAAAGCCGCCGCGGCCGAGGTGCTTCCGGACGCGCAGCTGGCCGCGGCCGAGCAGCGTGCGGTTCCGGGTGAAGGCGCACGCCTGGTGACGACGCTGACCCGGCACCCCGGCGGCGCCTCGGTGCAGGTACACGCCCGCATCGACGAGTCCTTCACGCTGGTGTACGACGCGCTGGTGACCCGCGGCGGCGAGGCGGGCGTCGCCCTGCCGGCCGCGGTCGGTGCGGGCGCGGCCATCACGGCCGCCTCCAACGGGGCGGCGGCCGCGCTTGCGGCACCCGTCGACGAACCCGAGGCCGAGACCCTGACGGACAGCCTGACCAACCGGTACTTCTCGGCCAGCATGGGCAAATGGTCGCCGGATTCCGGCGAGACCATCGGCGAGCGGCTGGGCCTGATCGTCGGTTCGGCGATGGGTTACGAACCCGAGGACCTGCCGTGGGAGGTGCCGCTGATCGAGCTCGGCCTGGACTCGCTGATGGCGGTGCGGATCAAGAACCGCGTCGAGTACGACTTCGACCTGCCGCCGATCCAGTTGACGGCGGTGCGCGACGCCAACCTCTACGCCATCGAGAAGTTGATCGAGTACGCGGTCGAGCACCGCGACGAGGTCGAGCAGCTGCACGAACACCAGAAGACGCTCACGCCCGAGGAGATCGCCAAAGAGCAGGCGCAGCTGCTGAGCGGGGCAACGCCGACGACGGTGGCCGCACCCGCGCCGGACCCGCAAGCGGAGCCGGAGGCGCAGCCGGCACCGCCGGCGTCGGACGCGTCGATCCCGCCGCCGCCGACGGATCCGTCCGGCCCGAAGGTGGCGGCGACCAACGGCGCGAAGCCCGATCTCGCGGGGGCGCTCAGCCAGGAGGCGGTGTCCAAGGCGCTGAATTCCGATGTGCCGCCGCGTGATGCGGCTGAGCGGGTCACCTTCGCCACCTGGGCGATCGTCACGGGCAAGTCGCCGGGCGGCATCTTCAACCCGCTGCCCAAGCTCGACGAGGACACCGCGGCCAAGATGGCGCAGCGGCTTTCCGAGCGCGCCGACGGCGCCGTCAGCGCCGAGGACGTCCTGACGTCGGACACCATCGAGGCGCTGGCCGAGAAGGTCCGCCAGTACCTGGAGGCCGGCCAGATCGACGGCTTCGTCCGCACCCTGCGGGCGCGCCCCGAGGGCAGCTCGAAACCCGCGGTGTTCGTCTTCCATCCCGCCGGCGGTTCAACGGTGGTCTACGAGCCGCTGCTGAACCGGTTGCCCGCGGACACGCCGATGTACGGGTTCGAGCGCGTGGAGGGCACCGTCCAGGAGCGGGCCGCCCAGTACGTGCCGAAGCTGTTGGAGATGAACGCGGGCAAGCCGTTCATCCTGGCCGGCTGGTCGCTCGGCGGCGCGCTGGCGTACGCGTGCGCGATCGGCTTGAAGCGCGCGGGTGAAGACGTGCGCTTCGTCGGGATGATCGACACCGTGCGCGCCGGCGAGGAGATCCCCCAGACACAGGAGGAGACCCGCAAGCGCTGGGACCGGTACGCGAAGTTCGCCGAGCGCACCTTCAACGTCGAGATTCCGGCGATCCCCTACGAGCAGCTCGAAGAACTCGACGACGAGGGCCAGGTCCAGTTCGTGCTGGACATCGTCCAGCAGAGCGGCGTGCAGATCCCGGGCGGCATCGTCGAGCACCAGCGGACGTCCTACCTGGACAACCGGGCGCTCGAGACCGTACAGATCGAGCCGTACGACGGCCACGTGACCCTGTACATGGCCGATCGCTACCACGACGACGTGATCGAGTTCGAGCCGCGATACGCGGTCCGCCAGCCCGACGGCGGCTGGGGCGAGTACGTGGCCGACCTCGAGGTGGTACCCATCGGCGGCGAGCACATCCAGGCCATCGACGAACCGATCATCGGCAAGGTCGGTGCTCACCTCTCCGACGTGCTGAATAAGGTGGAGGCCGAAACCAGTCAGACGAGTGAGGTGGGCAAGTAGTGACGGAGATGGCGCCAGCTCCCATTCAGCACACCACCGCCGAGAAGCTGGCCGAGCTCTACGCTCGCCTGGAACTGGCCAAAGAGCCCGGCGGCGAGAAGGCCGTCGCCAAGCGCGAGAAGAAGGGCATCCCCAGCGCCCGCGCCCGCATCCACGCGCTGGTCGACCCGGGCACCTTCATGGAGGTCGGCGCGCTGGCCAAGACGCCGAACGACCCGAACGCGCTCTACGGCGACGGGTGCGTCACCGGGCACGCCATGATCGACGGCCGTCCGGTCGGGGTGTTCTCCCACGACCAGACGGT
>NZ_LZJG01000312.1:0-15034 GCF_001667785.1 Mycobacterium sp. E3247
GACGCCCACCAAGTCGAGCGACCCCAGGGCGACGGCGGCGTTGGCCACGCGCCGCAACGCCGTGGCGGTGGCGTCGCCCACCAGCGCGTCGGCGCCGACCATGACGTCGTCGAAGCGGGCCGTGAACGCCCGGTGCCCGCCCGCCATGGCGAGCGGCTCCACGGACACACCGGGGGCGTCGGGGTCGACGACGAACACCAACGTATCGTCTTGCACCGCAGCCGATATCACGATGACGTCGGCGACGTCGGCGTCGGCAATGTAGTCCGCGGTGCCGCTCAGCCGCCAACCCGCGGCAACGGGATCGGCCCGCAGCTCGGCCGACACCACGGCGGCGTCGCGTGGGCTCCACAGCGCGGTGGTGCCGCGGATCGCGCCCGACACAAGGCCCGGCAGCAAGCTCCGCTTGGCCACCGGGGAGCCGAGTTGATCGATCGCCAGCGCCGCGTGGATGCTGCTGGCGATCGTCGTCGGGCACAGCGCGCGTCCGGCCTCGATGGAGAAAACGGCGAGGTCGTCCAGCGTGCCGCCGGAGCCGCCGTACTCCTCGCCGATGACCAGCCCGAGCACACCCGCCTCGGTCAGCGCCTTCCACAGCGCTGGGCTACGCCGGTCGGCGCCCGGTTCGGTCAGCGCGCGCACCAGGGGCACCGGGCACTCGGCGGCCAGGAGGGCGCGCAGCGATGACGCGAACGCGCGCTGTTCGGCGGTGGGTATCACCTTCATGCGTCAGCGCCCGTAGCTGGGCATGTTGTGCCCGCGCTGGGCGATGATGTCGCGGAGCACCTCGTTGGTGCCGCCGCCGAATCGCATCAGGGGCGCCGCCCGGTAGAGCCGCTCGAACGTGCCGGCCAGCGGCGCGGCAGGGCTGCGGTGCGCCAGCAAGCCGTCCGGGCCGAGCAGATCGAGCGCGAGGACGGCGATGCGCTGGCGCAGCTCGCTGGTGAACACCTTTTCGACGCTGACCTCCACCGAGGGGATCACTCCGCCGTCGAGGATGGACGCGGCCTCGTAGCCCATCAGGGTGGCGACCGCCACGTCCGCCTCGGCCTGCGCGAGCCTGCGCCGCAGCGACGGGCTTGCGGCCGGCACGGTGCCATCGCGTCGCGGCCGCCGCGCGAGCTCCCGCAACTCGTCCACGGCGCGCCGCAGGTCGCCCGCGTTGGTCAGCGCACCGCGTTCCAGATCCAGCGCGCCGGTGATGTAGGTCCAGCCGCGGTTGACTTCGCCCACCAGGTTGGTGACCGGCACCCGCACGTCGCGAAAATGCACCTCGTTGGTGCGGTAGCCCGACCACGCGTAGAGCGGGCGGACCGTCACGCCGGGACTGTCGATTCCGACGACGATGACCGAGATGCCCCGATGGCGGGCGGCCGCGGGATCGGTGCGCACGCAGAGCCACTCGTGGGTGGCACGCTGCGCGCCGCTGTTCCAGATCTTGGTGCCGTTGATCACCCACTCGTCGCCGTCGCGGACCGCACTGGTGCGCAGGTTGGCCAGGTCGGTGCCCGCGTCGGGCTCGGAATATCCGACGGCGCAGATCATTTCGCCCCTGGCAATCAGGGGTAGCCATTCGGCTCTGTTCCGTTCGGTACCGTGCCGCATGATCATGGGCGCCACCGAGGTGACCGTCAGATCGGGCCCGGGCACGCCCCAGTACTCGAATTCGCTCATCAACAGGTGCAGGTGCATGGCACCCAGGCCCTCTTTGTCGGCAAGGCCGCCGTACTCGGGTGGCCAGTTCAGCCCGAACCAGCCCTTCTGCCCGATCTTGCGACGGAACCGCGCCACCTCTCCGTCCGGGAATTCCAGGTCGTGCTGGGCGAGCTCGGCGCGCAGCTCCGCGGTGACGTTGTCGTGGAGGAACTCGCGGACCTCGGCCAGCCACGCGCGCTGCCCGGCGTCGAGTTCGAAATCCATGCGGGCGCCTGTGCCTTTCTGCCAGCCTTACACCAAGCAGCGTCAGCGTAACGCTACGGCGATCGTGCGCCCGGAATTTCGCCGCAACGTCAGGCCCGGCGCCGGTGATTCGTGGGCGCCGACTGTAAATACGCTGTCAAACTCCCGTTAATTCGCATCGGCGCTCTCGCAGATCGGTGGCACGGCTGCCAAAATTTGTGAATCGGCTGGTCGACGCGGACCAGGACCTGCCCGAGGGAGCCCGAGGGAGATGTCATGCCCACCGTTGAGACACGCCTCCGCGAAGACTTACGCAACTATGCCGTCGAATTGCGGCAACTGGCATACACCCTCCCGCTCGGTGTGGGCGAGCACGCGCTCTTGCAGTTGTCCGACCGCATGCGCGCCGCCGCCGAGCAGGCCATGCGCAAGGGAGCCTGACCGCGATCCGACGCGCTCACGCGTCGTCCGGGTTCAAACCGGCAAACGTCAGTCCTGCGGCGACGGCGGCCATGGCCTGCGCGACCAGATAGATCCATAACGTCGGCCACGCGAACAGACCATCGAGCGCGGCACCCACTGCGACCGACGGGTTGAACGCGCCACCGGAGACGGAGCCGACCGCGAAAGCCCCTGCCACCACGGTGAATCCGATGGCCAGGCCGTAGTACGAGTTGTCGGGGTGCGCGCTGCTCGTGGCGACGTTGAGCACGACGTAGCACAGGGCGAAGGTGAACAGGAACTCCACGACGAACACGGCGACCAGTCTGTCGGTCGGCAGCACCAGCGTCGCCGGCCTCCCGGCGTGCGCGGGGTCGACGACCCAGTGCACCACCGCCGCCGCGATCAGCCCGGCGCCCAATTGCGCGGCCCAGTACCAGGCGGCCTCCGCCGCCGATATCCGCCGCCGCACCAGCACGGCCAGCGTGACCGCCGGGTTGTAGTGGCCCCCGGAGATGTGGCCGCCCGCGTAGACCATCACCATCAGTACCGCACCGATCGCCAGAGGCGCCAGCGGGTTTCCGCTGCCGGCCGCGGCACCGCAGGTGAACACCAAGAAAAAGGTGCCGATCGCCTCGACCACGCACTTCGCTGCGGTACGTGAGCGGCCGGCGGCGGGGTCCGCTTCGACAGCGATGTCCTTGCCCTCGAGCTGGGTGATTCGTTGCATGACACCACCATCACCCGGGATGGGGGCGGCGTCGTCGGTGCTGCCGCCCGTCGACGCCCCCGGCTGGCGTCAGTTTCGCGATTCCTGCCAGCCGCAACCGCCTGCCCGCTCAGCCGCCCTTGAGCCGGATCTTCCAGCGGACGAAGCTCAGGTAGAAGACGCTGATCACCACCAGCATGCCGATGTCGAACCACCACGCGGCCGGCGTGTGCCGCCAGTGCGAGTCCTTCGGGCTGAGCGGGCCGGGAACCAATTTGGACAGGTCCGCGGTGGAGGCCGACGCCGCGAAGCCCCAGCGCGCCGGAGTGGCCCAGGACATCTGGTCCAGCCCGAGCCGGCCCGTCACCGGGATCATGCCGCCGGAGAACACCAGCTGCGACATCACGGCCACCACCAGCAGCGGCATGATCTGTTCGTTCGACTTGGCGATGGCCGACAGCGCCAACCCGAGCATGGCCGACGCCACGCACGTCAGCGCGACGTCGGCGAACAGTTCGAGACCGGGCCGGCCGAGGGCCACCGCACCCTGGGTCGGACCGCCCTTGCCGATCAGCACGATGATGGTCACGATCGCCGACTGGATGACCGCGAAAACCGTGTAGACGCAGACCTTGGCCAGCAGGTAGGCGCTGGTGGACAGCCCGACCGCCTGTTCGCGCAAAAAGATCGGGCGTTCACCGATCAGGTCACGGATGGTCAGCGCAGTTCCCATGAACACCGCACCGACGTTGAGCAGCACCAGGATCTGCCCGGGTTCGTTGGGCGCGGCGCCGTACGGGTTGGGGATGCCGAACCCGACGTTGCCGGGCACCGACATGGACAGCGAACCCATGATGAACGGCAGCACCGCCAGGAACACGAAGTAGCCCCGGTCGGAGAAGATCAGCCGGACCTGCCGCCGCGCGATCGTGGAGAACTGCCGGACGAGGCTGGTGTGCGACGGGTCGCCCAGGTCGGCGGGCTGCTGCGCGGGCGGCGGCGGCGGCTGCGGGCCGGTGCGGGCCAGGTAGCGGGCCTTCGCCCCGTCGGGATCGCCCGCGACGCTGCTGAAAATGTCGGCCCAGTTCGTGGTCCCCATGGCCGCCCCGATCTGGCTGGGCGGCCCACAGAAGGCGGTCTTGCCGCCGGGGGCCAGCAGCAGGACCTGATCGCAGACGTCCAGGTAGGTCAGCGAGTGGGTGACCACGAGCACCACGCGGCCGGCGTCGGCCAGCTGCCGCAGCATGGTCATCACCTGGCGGTCCAGCGCGGGGTCCAGGCCGGAGGTCGGCTCGTCGAGGATCAGCAGCGACGGCCCGGTCAGCAACTCCAGGGCGACCGAGGCGCGCTTGCGCTGGCCGCCGGAGAGCTTGTCGACCCGGGTGTGCAGGTGCTGGGTCATCTCGAGTTCCTCGAGCACCCGGGCGACCACCTGGGCCCGGTCGTCCTTGGTGGTATCCGGCGGCAGCCGCAGCTCGGCGGCGTACATCAGCGCCTGCTGCACCGTCAGCTGCCCGTGCACCACGTCGTCCTGGGGCACCATGCCGATCCTGCTGCGCAGCGAGGCGTACTCGGCGTGTACGTTGTGGCCCTCGAACGCGACGGTGCCCCTGGTCGGGTGCGTGTACCCCGCGACCAGCCGGGCGAACGTCGACTTGCCCGCCCCCGACGGCCCGATGACGGCCGTCAGCGTCCCGGGCTGCGCGCCCAACGAGATGTCGTCCAGCAGCGTCTTGTTGTTCTCGATCGTCCACGTCACGCCACGCACGTCCAGCCCACCCGTGGGGGTCGCGGTCGCGCTCTCGTCGCGCCGGGCCAGCGTGCCGCCGGCGAAGACGAGGTCGATGTTGCCGATCGTGACGACGTCGCCGTCGTGTAGCACCGCCGAGTCGACCCGGGCGCCGTTGACGAAGGTGCCGTTGATGCTGCGGTTGTCGTGGATCTCGGTGCCGTGCGGCGTCGGGACCAAGGTGGCGTGATGGCGCGACGCCAGCACTTCGGGAATGACGATGTCGTTGTCGTTGGCCCGACCGATCTTGATCGCGCCCGGGACCGATTCCGCAGCCTTGCCCGGCCGCAGGATCTTCATCATCGATGTCGCGATGTTGGACGCGTCGCCGCCGACCCGCCCGGTCTCCAATCCCGCCGGCTGCCCGGCGGGGGCCGCGTTCATGGGCTGCGGGCGGTAGATCTGCGGCGCGTGTTGCGCTCCGCTGGGCGGCGCCGCCGGGTGGGCGCCGGTCGGGTACCGCGGCTGCGGGGCCGACGGGTGGCTCGGCATCGATCCGCTCGGCGGATGCACGGGCTGCGGCCCGCTGGGCGGGTGGACGGGCTGCGGCCCACTCGGCTGATGCGTGGGCTGCCGGAACGAGGCCGACGCCGGTTGGTGCGGCTGGCCGGGCCAGTGCGCGCCGGACGGTTGGGACTGGGTCACACGGGGGTTCGCCGCGGCGGCCGGGCTGACGATCGGGATCGACGTCGTCAGCGGGGGTCGCCCGGCCGAGCCCTGGTGGCGGCCGACCTCGAAGGTCAGCGCCGGCCCGTCCGGATTGCCGATGTTGACGCGCATGCCGTCCTGGATGTCGACCATGGGCACGCGATGGTGATTGACGAACAGCCCGTTGAGGCTGCCGTTGTCGATGGCTATCCATCGGCCCTGGTCGAATCGGACGATGAGGTGCGTGCGGGAGATCAAGGGATGTGCCACGCGGACGTCGGCGCGGAGGTCACGCCCGATCGCGACATCGTTGCCTGCGGCGAACGTGCGCTCGGATCCTTCGTACCGCACGGTCAATACAGGTGGGGCTGATCGGCTCATTACGACCAACTGTATCGGCAGCGCCGGGAATCGGGTCGTGGAATCTCGACCGGGTGGACTCCCCGCGCCCCGGCGCCGGCCGGCCCGCCGTCCCTGCCTGAGGGGGACGACGGTCTTCCCGACGACGTTCCCGTCGCCGATGCCGCGAAGAAGCGGCGTGCCGGGGCCCGCCTCGGAGTTCCCCTCGGGCGGTCAGGGTCCGACTGGGCGGAGCGGCGGCGCACGGTGCCGGCGACGCCCACAGTCGAGGACGGTGACGGGCAGTGGCGGTTACCGATCATGGCCGGATAGGCTTGCTGCCCTGCCACTTTCGTAGTTAAGTTAGCCGGCTGCCGCGGTGGTGTGCAGGCCGCGCCGCCACGGTGGAGCCTCGGCGGTGACGTCCTTGACGAAATCCCCCATATGGCGGATGGCGCGCCTGCCCTCCGGCAGGATGTCCGCCGCCAACGGAAAATCGTGGATCTGGCCGTCCCACAGGTGTAGATCACACGGAATGCCGCTGGCTTCCAAGCGCTTTGCCATCAGCTCGGCATCCGGGAGCAGCAGTTCATCGGAGCTGGCGTGGATGGTAACGGGCGGCAGCGCGGACAGGTCCGCGTCCACCGGCGAGGCCACGGCGGAGTCGCGGCGCCCCTCCACAACCTGTGCCTGACTCAGGTATTGGGCGAACATCGACAACGCCCCGCGCGTGAACATCGAGCACTTCCGCGCGTTGGGGTGCCGCAGTTTTCGCGCCGGGTCGGCATCGGTGAACGGTGAGATGGTCGCAATTCCCGCCGGCCGCATCACTTCGTTGCGAATGGCCAACAGCGTGGTCATGAACGCGAGATATCCGCCGGCGGAGTCGCCGGCGACGACCACCTGGTCAGCGTCGAAGCCACGATCCTGCAGCCAGCGAAGCCCGCTGATCCCGTCGTCGATCGCGTCGGTGATGTGATGCGAGGGCAGCTTTCGGTATCCCACGGTGAGCACCGCCGCATCCGCCGCCTTCGACAAGCGGGTGACCACCGAGCGGTGCGTGTTGAGACCGCAGGTGAGGAAGGCGCCGCCGTGCAAATAGAGGATCGCCCGGTCGGTCGACGCGCCGGGGGCGCAAACCCACTCGGCCGCACAGTTTTCCAGTCGCACCGGTTCGATTTCGGCGGAGATGCCCACGCGCGGCACCAATCCCGCGAGCCCGTCGACGTACTCGAATGGCCAGTGCAGGTTGGGAGTAACGGCCCAGGCGCGCACGGTGTTCTTCACGATCAATCGGCTGGCCAAGGAGACCGCGACCGATTGCGGGCTGTGGCGCCGGTGGACCCGCCGCTTCATTGCGCCACTTGGCAATACGCGATGTGGATCGGTGGTGCTAACCATGCAATCCCTCCTAAGTGGGCAGGGGATACCCGCGCGAGGCCGGGAAAAACTGCGCGTGAAGGTGTCGCGAATGTTGGGTACATCACGGTTTACCACCGGTGGCCGGTGGGTATAGGTGAGCTTTCCGGCTCTTGATGCAGGGCTCTTCAGAGAGCTCCAGGGGCCCGGGCCTCGCGAATCTGGCCCGGTGGCCCAGGATATGAGCCATGAAACCCGAGATGCGGCCTGACCCGCTGTTGAGTGGCCGGGTCGCGGTGGTGACCGGCGGTGGCGGCGGCATCGGCGCGGCCACCGCCAGGGTGTTCGCGGCGCAGGGAGCCCACGTGGTGATCGTCGACGTGGATGCCGCGCTAGCCGCAGCGACGGTCGACGACATCGCGGCCGCGGGCGGATCGGCCGTGGCCGTGGTCAGCGACGTCCGGGACGCGGATGCGGTCGACGACTTGGCGCGGTCGGTGCTCGATCGCTACGGTCGGGCCGACGTCCTGGTCAACAACGTGGGCCACTGGCTGCGGCATCCGGGCGACTTCGTCGACACCGACGCGCAATTCTGGGACGAGCTCTACCGGATCAACCTGCACCACGTCCTCCTGGTCACCCGGGCTTTCCTGCCGGCGATGATCGCCCGGCGGTCCGGCGCGATCGTCAATGTCTCCTCCGTGGAGGGGTTGCGCGGCTACCCGGAGGACCCGGTCTATGCCGCCTTCAAGGCCGCCGTCATCCAGTTCACCCGCAGCCTCGCCGTGCAGGTGGGCGGGCACGGGGTGCGGGTCAACGCGATCGCCCCTGACGTGACGGAATCGCTGCAGGTGCCCTACTCGCAATGGCTGTCGCCCGAAGAGCAGGCGCAGTGGCCGCAATGGGTTCCGGTAGGCCGGATGGGGGTGCCCGAGGATCAGGCCGACGTGATCCTGTTTCTGGCGTCGGACTTGTCGGCGTTCGTCACCGGCCACACCATCCCGACCGACGGCGGAACCGGCGCGGCGGGCGGCTGGTTCCGCTCGTCGCGCCGGCCCGACCGCGAGTGGACGAATCGTCCGATCGCGCCGTGATCGTCCGGGCCCTCAGACCAGCCCCAACGCGGCGTTCTCCGCCCGGATCCGGACGTTGAGCACCAGTGCGTTCGCGATGCTGAACGCGATCGCCGTCAGCCACGCCGAGTGCACCAGCGGCAGCGCGGCCACCTCCGCCGTGACGGCGGCGTAATTCGGGTGGCGTACCCATCGATAGAGCCCGTCGCGCACCAACGGCGCGCCCGGGATGACGATGAGCCGTGGATTCCAGCGCCTGCCGAGCACACTCACGCAGCGCCAGCGCACCGCGGTGCTCAGCGCCACCACAGCGAGCATCGGCCAGCCCAGCCATCCGATGAACGGCCGTGCGAACACCCAGGTTTCCACGACGCATGAAACCAGCAGCAGGGCATGCATGCTGACCATGGCCGGGTAGTGGTCACGGCCGAATTCCTTGCCGCCGTGCGCGAGTGACCATTTGGTGTTCCGTTGTGAGACCGCCAGCTCCACCAGGCGCTCGACGCCGATGGCCAGAATGAACAGGTAGTAGTACATGGCCTCGTCCCTCACCACTGCAGCAGGAGCAGCTCGAAGCTGAAGCCCGGCCCCATCGCCAGCATCACCCCGAAGGCCCCTTCGGCGGGCGGTTGGGCGACGGTTCGGCGCAGGACGTCGAGCACGGACGCCGAGGAGATGTTGCCGTTGTCCCGCATCGAGTTTCGGCTGTGCACCAACGCCTCCGGCGGGAGTTCAAGCGCTTCCTCGATCGAGTCGAGGACTTTCGGGCCGCCGGGATGACACACCCACGCCGAGACGTCGGCCAGGGACAGGCCGTGGTCGGCCAGGAAACCGTCGACCTCGTCCCGCAGGTAGGCATCGGCCATCTTGGGCACGTCGCGCGACATCACCAGCTGGAACCCGCTGGATCCCACGTTCCACCCCATGACGTCAACGGTCTCGGGCACCACACAGCTGCGCGTACCCAAGAGCCGGGGCGCACGACGTCCGTTGTGGGCGGGGGGGATTCGGTCGGCTCCGGTGGCGACCACGGCGGCGGCGCCGTCACCGAACAGGGAGACCCCGATCAGGGCGGGGATCGAGGTGTCGTCGCGCTGCAGCGTGAGGGAGCACAACTCGACCGACAGGAGCACGGCCACATCCCCCGGGTAGCCATGCAGGTAGTCGTGCACGCGCGCCATCCCGGCGGCGCCGGCCACACAGCCGAGGCCGAACAGCGGAACGCGCTTGATGTTGGGCCGCAGGCCGATTCGGGTCATCAGCCGCGCGTCGATGGTCGGCACCGCGACGCCGGTGCTGGAGACCATCACGATGGTGTCCACCTCGTGTGCCGCGATGCCGGCCTCCTCCAGCGCCGAACGTATCGCCCGTTCGCCGAGATCGACGGCGACCTCGAGATAGGCGTCGTTGGCTTCGGTGAAGCCGCTCAGCTGTGGGTAGCGTGACAGCGGCAGCGCGAGGCTGCGGTGGTCTACCCCCGTCGTCTCGGCGAAACGCAGGAACCGCGGATCGGTGAATTCGGTGAGCTCGCGGGCGACTTCGTCCTGGTTGTACCGGTGCGGGGTGAAGGCCACCGCCGCCCCGGCGATGTGCGGTGCGCCCTGCTCGCGGTGAGCGGCCCGGCGCGGCGATGTGAGATGCGTTGTTGCGGTCATGCCTATGCCGACGACGGGCCGCGCCGCACGGTTCATCCGAATGACTCGGGGGTGAGATGAACCACACGGCGGCGCTTGCCGTTAACCAACCGAGGGGGTGGCAGGGGACGTAGCGCGACGCGAGTCAGGGTGTCTGCGCGGGGCGGAACCGGGCCTGGTCGTCGATGACCGTGACCGGTATGCCGTTGAGCGCACCGTTTCCGGACGGCTCGTCGATAAACGTCGGTGGGGAAAGCACATTCGTGTTGACCCCCGGTGAACTGTTGGCGACCGACAGGCGAGTGCCCGGCTTGCCGTGCCCCCATCCGTGAGGCATCGACACCACGCCCGGTTTGATCGCGTCGGTGATCTCCACGGGCACCTTGATCTCGCCGGCCGCCGACTTCACGGTGACGACATCGTCGTCGGCGACACCGCAGCGCGCAGCATCGTCGGGATGAATCAGCAACGTGCAGCGGTCCTTTCCCTTCATCAGCGCCGGCACGTTGTGCAGCCAGGTGTTGTTCGAGCGCAGGTGCCTGCGACTGACCAGGACCAGCGGCTCGGCGGGCCGCTCCAGCCGCGCCGTGAGCCTCGGCAGGTCATCCAGCAGGTATTGCGGGGCGAGATGGATCTTCTTGTCGAGGGTGCCCAAGATCTCGGGCAGCTGCGGCACCATCGGGCCGAAGTCGATGCCGTTCGGGTTGGCCTTGAGCATGTCCAGGGTGAGCCCGCCCGGGTTCTTGCCGTACTGGTCCCCGAACGGCCCGGTGCGCAGCGTGAGGTCCAGCATGCGCTCGGGGCCACCTTTCAAACCGGCTTCGTCATACAGCTTGCGGATCTCCGCGCCGTCGAGGCCCCGGGTGAAGGCGAGGTAGTCGAAGAAGCCGTCGTCGATCGCCGCGACGTCGACGTCCTCGGCCGGTGTCCCGGTGCATAGGCCGGTCAGCCGGATCAGGATCTCCCACTCGTGCGGGCGGTCGCCCGGATCAAACACCGGCGCGGAGTAGTTCGCGATGCTGCGGATCGCGAAAAGCAGGATCAGGTCGTCGTGGTGCGGCTGCTCCAGCGGGGACAGGCCCGGCAGTATCACATCGGCGTGCCGCGTCGTCTCGTTGAGCCAAAGGTCAACGGAGATCATCGCTTCCAGCGTCGGCAAGACCTCGTCGAGCTTGTCGCCGCCCGGGGTGGACAGGACCGGATTGCCTGCGACGGTGATCAGCGCCTTGAGCTGGCCCTCGCCCGGGGTGGCGATCTCCTCGGCCATGCAGGACACCGGCGCCTGGCCCAGCACTTCCTTCGCCCCGCGCACCCGGGTGTGCCAGCGGCCGAATTCGGGCAGGCCGCCCTCCAGGCCGGGCAGCGGCTGCGTGGTGATCGACCACGCCGCCGGCTTCGGAAACATCGCTCCCCCGGGCACGTCGAAGTGGCCGGTCAGGATGTTGATCACGTCCACCAGCCAGCTGGCCAGGCTGCCGAACTCTTGGTTGCACAAACCAATTCGCCCGTACACCACGGATCTCTCGGTGCCGGCGAGCTCCCGGGCCAGAAGCCGGATGCGGTGCCCGTCGATGCCGGTGACCGCGCTGACCCGTTCCGGCGGCCACTCCGCGGCCACCCGGCGCATGGTGTCGACACCGTCGACGTGCGGCCCTGGATTGATCAGGTCTTCGTCGAACAGCGTGTGCGCCACGGCCAGCAGCAGCGCGGCGTCGGTGCCGGGCACGATGGGAAGCCATTCGTCGGCGCGGTCCGCCGTCTGCGTGCGCACCGGGTCGATCACGATCACCTTGCCTCGCTTGCTGATCGCCTCGATCAGGCCCATCACGTTGGGCGCGGCCAGCAGCGACCCCTGCGACGCGGCGGGGTTGGCCCCCATGATGACCATCAGGTCGGTGCGTTCGATGTCGGGCACCGGGAAGTTCCACCAGAGGCCGTACATCAGGTGTGAGGACAGGTTCTTCGGCCATTGGTCGACCGTTCCCGGCGAATACGTCACCGGCATGCCGGACATACCCATCAGCACACCGGCGTACCGGGCCAGCGAAAACGAGTGCGCCAGCGGGTTGCCCGTGTAGGCGGTGACCGCGCCGATCCCGTATTTCTCGATCACCGGCGTCAGCAATTCGGTGCAGCGGCGGAAGGCCGCGTCCCAGCTGACCTCGCGCCATTGGCCGTCGACCTTGATCATGGGCCGGCGGATGCGATCCGGGTCGTCGTGCAGCGCCGCAAGTGAGACACCCTTTGGGCAGATGTGTCCGCGGCTCCACACGTCGTCGCGGTTTCCCCGGATGCCGGTGACCTTGCCGCCGTCGACCCGAATCTCCAAGCCGCACATGGCTTCACAGAGGGGGCAGGTGCGCAGGTGCCTGCCGTCTTCGCCCGTTGTCACCCACCCACTGTATTCCGCTACCAACCGTCGCGGAAGTGGCAAAATGCGGCAACCGGCGGCCGACGAATTCCTTGAGAGACGTTTGAATCGGGTCGGTGCGCTGTACAAGGGCGAGTCGCCGAACTTAGCGTCGACGCCGTGAGCGATCACGCCACCGGCATCGAATACCTGCGCGCTGAAGTCATCGACCGGATAGACGCCCAGCCCTTCGAGGACTGGTCCCCCGCCCTGCTGCGGGCCCTGATCGCGGTCTTCGACCTGAACGGCGTGGTCCCGGCCACCCCCCGCGCCTTCCGGCCGCACATCGTGAAGTAGCCGTCGCAAGCGCGAAAACGGCACTGGCAGAGCGCTTTCCACGACGCCTCGGTGACGGGGCAACGTCCGCGTATTAGGCTCCGGGAAAGCCCGGCAACCCGGCGGGAGAACGGAGCCACCGCGGTGGAGATGTGGGAACTGTCCGCGCGTGAGCGGATCCGCGACACGATCGCCCGCTACAACTGGGCCGGAGACGCCGGCGATGCGGACGGCCTGGCCGCGACGTTCTGCGCGGACGGCGTCCTGGAAATCCGCGGCCGCGAGCCGCTGCGGGGACGATCGGCGATCGCCGCGTTTCTGCGCGGTGTGGCCGTCACCCGGGAAGCAGACGTCAAGCCGATCGTCCGGCACATCGTCACCAACGTGCTGTTCACCGGGCTCAGCCACGACACGGCGCACGTCTCGTCGTACTTCACCGTGGTCACCCACGTCGGCCTCGACCATGCCGGCCGCTACCGCGACACCTTGGTGCCCGACGGCGGCACCTGGCTCATCAGCCATCGAAAGGTGTCGACCGACTGGGTGGCCCCGGACTCCGCCATGGCTCGCCGCAGATGAACGTCGGTGGCGATTCCGTTGAATGTCTGGCCGACGATGTTTGCCGCGGACCGCTCAACGGCTACAGATAGAAATCACACCTAGACATTGCGGTTGATCCTGATTGCGTTCGCCGGCGGGCCCCGGGACTGAGCGCACGCTGTGTGACCAGCGGTCATAGCCGCACCGACGAGACGAGCCGATATGGAACGACTGAGCGGTTTTGACGCGTTCTTCCTGTACATGGAATCACCGACGCAGCCCTTGAACGTTTGCTGTGTGCTGGAGTTGGACCCGTCGACCATGCCGGGTGGCTACACATTCGGCCGGTTGCATGAAGCGCTGTCGGCGCGGCTGGACGCGGTGCCGGAATTCCGTCTCAAGCTGGCCGACAGCCAACTGAACCTCGACCATCCGGTGTGGACCGACGACGATGATTTCGACCTCGGGCGGCATCTGCACCGTGCTGCGGTCCCGGCGCCCGGCGGGCCCCGGGAGTTAGCGGAGATCTGTGGTCACGTCGCCGGGCTCCCACTCGATCGCGATCGACCGCTGTGGGAGATGTGGGTGATCGAGGGCCTGCACGGCAACGAGGCGCTGGCCGTCGTCCTCAAGGTTCACCACGCGGTGGTGGACGGGGTGGGTGGGGCCAACCTGTTGGCCCAGTTGTGCAGCAGCGCGCCCGACGCCCCGGCGCCGGAACCCGCCACCCGCGTCGGCGCGGCGAATCCCCTGCTGATCGCCGCCTCCGGGCTGGTCGCCGCCGGGCTGCGGCCGTGGCGCCTGGCCAAGGTGTTGCCGACGACCGCGCTGACGCTGGCCCAGACGGTGCTGCGCGCCCGCGGCGGTGGACACACCATGGCGGCCCCGTTCGCCGGGCCGCCGACGCCTTTCAGCGGCCGCTTCACCAAACGCCGCAACGTCGCCTTGGCCAGCCTGGACCTTGAAGACGTCAAGAAGGTCAAGAACAGGTTCGGCGTCACCGTCAACGACGTGGTCACCGCGCTGTGCGCGGGGGCGCTGCGGCAGTTCTTGCTGGAGCGGGGCGAACTGACCGACAGGCCGCTGGTGGCCAGTGTGCCGGTTTCGGTCCGGGGCAAATCGGACCGGCCGGGCCGCAACCAGACCACCTGGATGCTGTGCCGGCTGGAAACCCACATCGACGACCCGGCGCAACGACTGCGCAGCATCGCCGAAGGCAACACCGCCGCCAAGGAGCACGCCGCCGCCCTCGGTCCCAGCCTGCTGCAGGACTGGACGCAGGTGGCCGGACAGACGATGTTCGGCGCCGCGATGAAGCTGCTGCCGCGCATACCCCTGCCTGAGAAGCCGCCGCACAACCTGGTGATGTCCAACGTGCCCGGCCCGCAGGAACAGCTCTACTTCCTGGGCTGCCGGCTCGACGCCATGTACCCGCTCGGCCCGATCATCGCCGGCGCCGGACTCAACATCACCGTGATGTCGCTCAACGGGCGGCTCGGCATCGGCCTCATCGCCTGCCCCGACCTGGTCGCCGACCTGTGGGACGTCGCCGACGCCTTCCCCGCCGCGCTCAAAGAGCTGCTGAATTGCAGCGAGCCCAGCCACGATTAAACCCGGCCCGCGCAGCCCCGTCGGACCACGCGGCCGTGGCATGGCAAGGTGACTTCCGTGGCACACACCGTTGCGCAACATGACCTGCGTGAAATCAGCACTCCCAAGGGCGCTTTGCGCTACTACGACACCGGCCCGGAATCCGCCCCGGTGCTGCTGTTCCTGCACGGCTCCGGCCCGGGCGTCACCGGATGGCGCAACTTTCGCGGCATCCTGCCCGCGTTCGCCGAGCGGTTCCGCTGCCTGATCCTGGAGTTTCCCGGCTTCGGTGTCAGCGACGACTTCGGCGGCCACCCGATGGTCACC
>NZ_LZJG01000313.1:0-29574 GCF_001667785.1 Mycobacterium sp. E3247
GCCGACCAGGCTGGCGAGGGTGGCCACCGCCGACACCGGGTTGGCCAGCAACCCCAGCCCGGACAGCGCCTCGGTGTGGGCGACCAGCGAGTAGCCGTTGCCGCCCAGGAACGAGGAGGCCTTGGGCTCGATGTCGTGGTAGTTGCGCAGCGTGCAGAAGATCTCGGGGCTGTAGGTGTCCAGCAGCTGGGCGCTGGGCACCAGGTCTTGGGCCCCGCGCGCCAGATACGGCCCACCCCGATTGAAGATGTCCGCGCCGGTGTTGCCGAACCCGGCCGCCGACAACAACGCCTGGTCCAAATCCTTCTGCTGCGCATTGATCGTCCGCGAGGTGATCACCGCATCGTTCAAAAAGTCCAGCAGATCCGGCGCCGCGTTGGCGTAGGTGTCACCCAACCCGGCCAACTGCTGAATGTCATGACGCGCCTGCGGCATCTGCGGATTGACATCATCGAGGATCGCGTTCGCGTTGACCACCGACTGCCCGAACTTGTCACCCAGCCCGGTCAACGCCTGCGCGGCCGCACTCAGCGTCAGGTTCAACTTGACCGGATCCACCTTCTCCGCGATCGAGGTGACGGTCTGGAACAGCGTGTTGATCTCGGTGGTCACCGACCGCGCGTCGATCACCGTGTGCGGGCTGAGTTTTTGCGGCGACGGATTCTTCGGGGTGGTCAGCGACACATACTTGCCGCCGAACACCGTGGTCGCCTTGATATCGGCGTTCACGTTGGACGGAATCAGCGACAGGTACCGCGGATAGACCTCCAGGGTGAACTTGGCGGCCGGCTTGCCATCGCGCACCGTCTCGGCGATGTTGCCCACCCGGCCGATCTCCACCCCGTTGTAGGTGACCTTCGAACCCGGATCCATCACCAGCCCGGCCCGCGACGCCAACATCGTCAACTCGGTCTTGGGCGTGAAGTTCCCCCGGAACTGCCCGTAGACCAGGGCCAGCGCCACCAGGGCGATGATCAGCGCCGCGGCGCCGGCCAGCTTGTACGGCGGCTTCCGGGGGGCGTTGACCTTCACTGGCGATGTCATGGCGGCTACACCGTGAGCGCGAAGTTGGGGTTGACGCCGTAGAGCGCCAACGCGGCGGCCAAAACAACGACCTGCACCGACACCAGCGAGAAACGCATCGATCGGCCGACGGCCTCGCCGACGCCGACGGGCCCGCCGCCGGCGTTGTAGCCGTAGAAGCAGTGGGTGATCATCACGACCGCCGTGATGATGATGGCCTCGAGGAACGACCAGAACACGTCGTCGGGACGCAGGAACGTCCGGAAGTAGTGCTCATAGGTGCCGTTGGACTGCCCATAGAGCACCGTGGTGGTGATCTGCGGGGACAGGAAAGACATGATCATCGCGAGCGCGTAAAGCGGAATGATGACCACCAGACCGGCCATGATCCGGGTGGTCGCCAAGAACGAAATCGACTTGATGCCCATGACTTCCAGGGCGTCGATCTCTTCGCTGATACGCATGGCGCCCAACTCGGCCGTCGCGCCCGCGCCGACGGTGGCGGCCATCGCGATGCCGGTGACGACCGGGGCGGCGATGCGCACGTTGATCAGCGCGGCGAAGAAGCCGGTGAACGCCTCGACGCCGATGTTGCCCAGCGAGGCGAAACCCTGGATGGCGACCAGGGAGCTACCTGACAGGGTGACGAAGCCGACGATCGCGACGGTGCCGCCGATGACGGCCATCGCGCCGGTGCCCATGCCGATCTGGGCGACCAGCCGCAGTGTCTCCTTGCGGTAGTTGCGCAGCGCGTGCGGGATGTGCCCGAGGGCCACCACCCCGAACCAGGCCATCTGGCCGATGTCGTCGAGGCCGCGCCCCGCGGCACCGCCGTAGCGGTTGAGGTTTTCGGCCGCCCGGGGGAAGCGGGAGCGTAATACGGCAGCGGTCGACATGTCAGTGGCCCGTTCCGAACCGCACGCCGATGGTCGTCAGCACCACGTTGACCGCATACAGCGCGACGACGCAGAGCACGACGGTCTCGTTGACGGCGGTGCCCAGGCCCTTGGAGCCGCCGCGCACCGTCAGCCCGCGGTAGCAGCCGACCAGCCCGGCGATCAGACCGAAGATCGCTGCCTTGACCGTCGCGATGACCACCTCCGGCAGGCCGGTGATGGTGGTCAGGGTCGCCAGGTAGGCGCCACCCGAGACGTTTTGCAGATAGACGCCGAACAGGTAGCCGCCGACCAGGCCGACGGTGATCACCAGGCCGTTGAGCAAGGTGGCGACCAGCGTCGCGGCGATCACCCGGGGGACGACCAGCCGGTGGATGGGGTCGATGCCGAGCACCTCCATCGCGTCGATCTCCTCGCGGATGGTGCGCGCACCCAGATCCGCGCAGATCGCCGTCGAACCGGCGCCGGCCACCACCAGCACCGTGGTGAGCGGACCGAGCTGGGTGACGGCACCGATCGCCGCGCCCGCGCCCGAGAGGTCGGCGGCGCCGAACTGCGCCAGCAGCACGTTGAGCGTGAAGATCAACAGGACGGTCAGCGGGATCGACACCATGATGGTCGGCAGAAATGCCACCCGCATGATGAACCAGCACTGCAGGACGAACTCGCGCCACTGGAACGGCCAGCGGAACAGCGCCCGTCCGGTCAGCACGCACATCCGGAAAAACCCGCCGATGAGCGTCAGCGGTGTCTGCAGCTGGTCGCGCAGGTAACCCACCAAATAGGGGCCCTGCCGACTAGCCGACGTTGAAGTCACCGCTGCCCCCTCCAGCTGGTACCGCGCGCCTCCCGGCGCCACGGCGGGTCGTGTCGCACGCCTCGCCCCCTTGCCGCTTCGCGGTCGAGGGCTGCCCCCGCCTCGCCCCAACCACCGTGTGTGACCATCGGCTCCCTACTGGCAAGTAGTAACGGAGACCACAGGAATGTACCCGATGGCCATGCACGTGTGAACTGCATCTGCACAATTAACCCTTCGTCAACAACGGGCAAACGTTACAGTTTCCGTCAGCTTTCCTCTCTGGCAGTGAAACCTTTTGTGGTGGAACGATTTTCGTCGATATTTGCGGACCCGTAACGAATCCGTAGCTCAGTCTTGAGGACCTTGCCGGCGGGGTTGCGCGGCAGCGCGTCCACGATCTCGAGCGCCTTGGGATGCTTGTACCGCGCCAGCCGCTCGGTCAGGAATTCCTCCAACTCGTCGAGCAGGAGCGAGTCGCCGGCGACGGCGGCCACCGCGATCGGCACCTCGCCCCACTTGTCGTGGGAACGCCCGATCACTGCGACTTCGACAATGTTCGGATGGCTGGCCAGCACGTTTTCCACCTCGGCGCAGTAGATGTTCTCGCCACCCGAGATGATCATGTCCTTCTTGCGGTCCACCACCCACACGTAGCCTTCGGAGTCCATCCGGACGAGGTCTCCGGAATGGAACCAGCCGCCGGCGAACGCCTCCGCGGTGGCCTGCGGGTTGTTCCAGTAGCCGCTCATCAAAGTTGGTGCGCGGTAAACGATTTCGCCGACCTCGCCGACCGGCACGTCGTTCATGTTCTCGTCGACCACTCGGGCGGCCACGGTCGGGATCACCTTGCCGACCGATCCACGTTTGCGGATCGCGTCCTCGCCCAGCAGCATGCACGTGACCGGCGACATCTCGGTCTGGCCGAACGCGGCGAGGATCTGGGTTCCGGGGAACGTCGCTGACATCTCGCGCAGCAGCGCGTCGGGCGCCGGCGCGGCCCCCCACGACATCACCCGCAGCCTCAGGTCGCGCGGGCGCGCCTGCTGCTCGGCGCAGACGGCCTGCCACTGCGCGGGCACCAGGAAGAGCCCGGTGACCTTCTCCTCGGCCAGCACGTCGAGCAGCTGCCCCGGGTCGAACGCGCCGAGCGGGTAGATCACCGTCGGCGTGCCGAGCAGCATCCCGGTCAGCATGTTGCCGATGCCCGCGATGTGGAAGAACGGGACGCCGACGAACCCGACGTCGCTGTTGATGTCGGCGCCGTTGGTGTACAGCCCGGCCATCGTTTGGCCGGTCAGGTTGGTGTGGGTCAGCACGGCGCCCTTCGGGCGGCCCGTGGTGCCCGAGGTGTACATGATCAGCGCCGGCGAATCGTTCGGGATGTCGACGGGCCGGTGCGAGGGCCCGGGCTCGTCGATCAGGTCGTCGTAGCCCAGCACGCTGCCGTCGGTCGGGCCACCGGCCACGACGATCGTGCCCAGCAGGGGCTCGACGTCGCGGACCCCGGTGGCCACCGGGGCGAGCACCGACTCGGTGATCATGACGCGCGCCTGGCAATCCTGAACCAGGAAGGCGATCTCGGCGGCGGTGAGCCGGAAGTTCAGGGGGACGGCGATGGCGCCGAGCATGTTGGCCGCCAGCACCGACTCGACGAATTCGGTGCGGTTGAGCATCAGGACCATGACGCGATCGCCGAAGCCGACTCCCCGACGGCTCAACGCATCGGCCAGCGCCGCCACCCGGTCCCGCAGTTCCCCCCACGTGACGGTTTTCCCGAGGAACCGCAACGCCGTCGCGCCGCGCTGCATCAGGGCGTGCCGCTCGAGCTGGGTCACCCAGTTCTGTCGCCTGGCCAGATACGGCTGTTCGGTTCCCTGTGCCAAATGGCTCGCCAATTGCGCGGTCAAGTCAACCCTTCCCCTTCACTCGCGCACCGCTTGCGCCAGGTTGATATTTGATAAAACATGGTGTTGTCTGGGTCACATTATGGCCTTAACGCCCTGCTGACAAGCCCCGACAAAAGTTTCAGACCGACCTCCACGAAGCCCCGAAAGCCCTGGCAGCCCCCGTGAACGCACCGATATCCACGCGACTGAGGAGCCGACGGCCACTGCGCCGGGCCCAGTTGTCCGACGAGGTCGCGGGACACCTGCGGGCGGCGATCATGTCCGGGACCCTGCGGCCGGGCACCTTCATCCGCCTGGACGAGACCGCGGCCGAGCTCGGCGTCAGCGTCACGCCGGTGCGCGAGGCCCTGCTGAAGCTGCGCGGCGAGGGCATGGTGCAACTCGAACCGCACCGCGGTCACGTCGTGCTTCCTCTGACGCGCCAGGACATCGAGGACATCTTCTGGTTGCAGGCCACCATCGCCAGGGAGCTGGCGGCCGCCGCCACCGACCACATCACCGACGCCGAGATCGGCGAGCTCGAGCGCATCAACGAGTCCCTCGCCGCGGCCGTCGGGTCAAGCGACGCCGAGACCATCGCGGGCATCGAGTTCGCGTTCCATCGGGTCTTCAATCAGGCGAGCGGCCGGATCAAGCTGGCCTGGTTCCTGCTCAACGCCGCGCGCTACATGCCGGTGCTGGTGTATGCGGCCGATCAACAGTGGGGTGCGGCCGCCGTCGAGAATCACCGGCAGCTCATCGCAGCGCTGCGGCGGCGGGACGCCGCGGCGGTGATCGAGCACACCGTCTGGCAGTTCACCGACGCGGCGGCCCGGCTGACCGAGATGCGGGACCGCACCGGCCCCTAGCGATCGCGAGCGCGGCCGAAGCGGGTCGCCGCCATCGGACCTAGCCCGCGGTCAGCTGCTCGGCGCGCTGCTTGAGCTTCTCGGCGAGGTGGTCCAAAACGTTGTTGAGCAGCTGCTTGACCATCGGCGCGGGCACCGGCATCGAGGTCTCGACGTCCAGGTCCACGGTCAGCAGGCTCGAGTCGCCCAGCTCCACCACGCTGAACAGCTGCTCCTGTTTGGTGAAGAGGTCCCCCTGCTGCAGCACGGTCTGGATCTGGTTCTCCCCCGGGTAGTAGACGGCCTGGATGAACATGCCCTGCATGCCTTGGTAGTCGGTGTCGAGCCGCAGCTGGCTGGGGCGCCCGTCGTCGTAGCGGGCGAGCACCCACAGGCCCTTGATCTCCTCGTTCCACTGCGGGTAGGCCTCGAAGTCGGCGACGATCGCCATGATCCTGGTGGCGTCGGCGCGGACCTCGACGGTCTTGCTCATAACTGGCATTGGCGAAGCATAGCCGGGGGCGCGAAAGAGCCGCTGCGACGGGCGATCTCGGCCTACCGGTCGACGACCGCCGTCGACAGCAAGGTGCGGACGGCATCGGGAATCGGCACCGGCTTGCGGCTGACCCGGTCGACGTAGACGTGCACCCAGTGGCCCAGCGCGGTGATCGGCTGCGCCCGCTCGCCCCGGGCCGCCCGGAACACGCCGAGCCGGTAGGTGACGCTGCTGCGGCCCAGCCGGGTCACCGCCACGCCGACGGCGAGGCTTTCGGGGAAATGCAGCTCCGAGAAGTACCGGCAGCCGGATTCGGCGACGATGCCCAGTGCCGGCGTGGTGAGCGGGTCCAGCCCGGTGCCGGTGTTGATCCACGCATTGATCGCGGTGTCGAACAACTGGTAGTACACGGCGTTATTGAGGTGGCCGAACATGTCGTTGTCGGCCCACCGGGTACCCACCGGCCAGCGCACCGGGAAGTCGTCGCTGGTAAGCCCGTCGGGCGGGGTCGGGACCGCGGGAGCTGAAGTCATGGTCTACCAGTACCGCATCGCCTGCCGGAACAGCTCCGCCAGAACCGGTTTGCTCATCTCCCTCGGGGCGTTCTGCAGGAGGCGCTGCTGAGGGTGGGCGCCCTCGGTCAGCGCCACCACGTCGTCTTCGGTGTAACCCACCCCGCCAAGGCCGTTGGGCATGCCGACCGCCCGCATGATGCGGATGAGTTCGGCGGCGAGCACCTCGCCCGCATCCTCGGGGCCGGCACCGCGGGTGTCGGCGCCGAGCAGCCTGGCGCCCTCGAGGTGCCGCTCCGGGCTGACTTCGGCGGTGAAGCGGAACGACGACGGCGCATTGAGGATGACGGCCATGCCGTGCGGCACGAGCGGCTCGTCGCCCGGGTAGCCCGTCGGACGGAAGCCCTGCACCAGCCCCGCCACCGCATAGGCCATCCCGTGCGGCGCGTGGACGCCCGCGTTGCCGAACGCGATGCCCGCAAGCGTTGCGGCCCACATCATCTGCTCGCGTGCCTCACTGTCGGCGGGGTCGTGTACCGCACGCTCCAAGAACCGCCCCAGCACGCCCAACGCCTCGCGGCAACCGAGATCGCTCCAGGGATTGGCGCCCTGGCTCATGGGCCGCAGGCTGGGCCGCTCGGGTGCGGGACGCCGGACGTAGGGTCGCGCGGTGTAGGACTCCAACGCGTGAGACAGCACGTCCAGGCCGGCCGAGGCGACGACCTCGGCCGGCAGGCTCGCCGTGCAGTCGGGGTCGACGAGCGCCTGCGTGGGACGCAACGCGGGAGAGGCGATGCCGGTCTTCGCCGACAGCGACACCAGATCGAATATCGCGATGCCGGTCACCTCGCTGCCGGTGCCGGCCGTGGTGGGGCACGCGATGTGCGGCCTGAGCGGACCCGGGACGGATTTGCCGTCACCGACGGGCGCGTTGACGTAGGTCAGGAAGTCGGCGGGATAGGTCGCATACAGATTGGCGGCCTTGCACGTGTCGATCACCGAGCCGCCGCCCAGCGACACGTAGCCGTCCGGCTCGAGCTCTCGGGCGAAATCCGCCGCGTCCCGGAAGGACGCGTCGGTGGGCTCGACGTGGACGTCGGTGTAGGTGACCACGTCCAGTCCGGCGGCGGCGAGCGAGTCGCGCGTCTTGGCGAAGACCGGCAGCGCGGCCACACCGGCGTCGGAGAACAGCGCCACCCGCCGCACTCCGTGCGCGGCGGCGCGGTCACCCACCTCCGCGAGGCAGCCGCGCCCGAACGTCACCCGTGACGCGTCGACGGTGAAGGCCCCGTCGCAGCCTGCTGAGGGAGTCGGGTAATCGCAGCACGCCATCCGGCCATTATCTCGGGTGCAGCGGCGCGACGGGTTCCACCACCTCATCCGGGAGGCGGTGAGCTTCGATGTAGTCCCAGCGGATGTCGTAGCCGAGCCCGGGCGCCGACGGTATCTCGACGAATCCGTCCGACGTGAGCGGGTCGCACGGCGCGTTGAGGTACGGGGGCGCGGTGTCGTAGCGGGCCCCCGGCCCGAGCAGGCCGCGCTCGTAGTATTCGCAGACGTCTTCGCTGGTGGCGCCGAGGACCTGCAGGTTGCCGAAGCCGCTCATGTGTAGTTCGCACCGCATGCCGACGGCCTCGCACATTCCGGCCAGCTTCATCACGCCGGTGATTCCACCGCGCAGGACGTCGATGCGGCTGATGTCGGAGGCGCCGCGCAGGATCCAGTCGGCCCGGGTGTAGACGCCGCCCTCGGCGATCTCGGGAGAGCAGATCGGGATGTCGAGTTCGTCGCCCAGCCGCCGGTAGGCCTCGACGCGGTATTCCGGCATCGGGTGCTCGTACCAGTAGAAGCCCAGCCGCTCGAGTTCGCGGCCGACGCGCAGCGCGTCCTCGTAGGTGTGGTAGGTGCCCCAGGGGTCGAACATCAGCACCATCTCGTCGCCCACCGCGGCCCGGACCTCGCGGCACACCCGGATGTCCCAGTCCACATAGGAGGGCCGCGGCAGGGCGGGCTCGCCCGTCGCGGGGTTCCAGTAGTGGTAGGGGTGAATCTTGTAGGCGGCGTAGCCCTGACGCTTGCATTCGACGGCGTGGGCGGCGTATGCGTCGGGAGATCCGAGGTTGTTGAAGCTACTGGCGTAGGCCTTGACCCGATCCCGAGCACCGCCCAGCAATTTGTGCACCGGTAGCCCGGCAACCCGGCCGGCCAGGTCCCACAGCGCGAGATCGATGACGCTGCAAACGTTTTCGGGCAGTTTCGCCGCCCACAGTTGCCGCCAGATCTCCGCGCGGTCGAACGGGTCATGGCCGGCCAGCAGCGGGCTCAGAAATTGGGTGATGATCGCCTGATCCCCGGGCAGCAGGCCGTCCTGGTCGCCATGGAAGTGGCCGCCGAAGTAGTAGCCCTCGATCCCCTCGTCGGTCAGCACCTTGGTCACGGTCTGCACCACGCGGTAGTCGGTCATCAGCTGGCCGAACGAGATTCGATCGACGAACGACTCGAACGGCACGACCTCGAGGCCGGTGATCTTCATGGCAACACATTCTGCCGAGGGCCCGCGCGCTCAGAGTAGGGGCGAAGGTCCCGCGCCGAGGATCGCCATTGTGGGGGCCGTCACCGGATCTGCACGCATTGGCCGCCGTCGACCACCAGTTCCGAGCCGGTGATGAACGACGCTTGCTCGGAGACCAGGAACGCCACGGCGTCGGCGATCTCGCTCGGCCGGCCGATGCGCCCGAACGCCGACGACGCGGCGAGCCGCAGTTGAGTGGCGTCGTCGAGCATCGGGGTCGCGACCGGCCCGGGGAACAGGGCGTTGACCCGGATGCCCAGCGGCGCCAGTTCCGCGGCCGCGTTCTGGGTCAGGCCGCGCAGGGCCCACTTCGCCGAACCGTAGGCGGCGTGGTGCGGGAACGGGCGGATAGCCCCGGTGCTGCAGATGTTGACGATCGCGGCGTGCTGCGCGGCGCGCAGGTGATTCAGGGCCGCGTGGATACCCAGGAAGGCCCCGAAACAGTTGACCCGCCAGGAACTCTCGAAGCCCTCCGCGGTCTCGTCGGCCAGCGATGCCCGGCGCAGCACGCCGGCGCCGTTGACCAGCGTGGTCAGCGCCCCGAAGCGGTCGATCACGGTGTCGACGGCCGACTGCCACCCTGACTCCGAGGTGACGTCGAGCTCGATCGCGATCACCTCTTCGTCGCCCAATTCGTCGACAGCGGCGGTAAGTTCGTGCGCGCGCCGATCGCAGGCGGCCACCGAATAGCCTTCGGCGCGTAGGCGTTTGGCGATGGCCCAGCCCTGGCCGCCGGCCGCGCCGGTCACCAGTGCGACGCGTCGATCGGCGCTCATGGTTCCGTCGCCTCTCGCAGGTGCTCAGCGGCCCCGCGCCGCAGCGCGTGCGATTCGGCGGTCAGGGTGATCATGGAAAACCCCAGCTTCGCCATGGCGCGCCCCGTGGTGCCGTTCCCGGCGTGAATGCCGGTCACCAGCCCGGCCTCGTTGGCGGCCCGCTGGATTCGCGCGATGGCATCCAGGACGGCAGGATCTCTGGTCGCGCCGTCCACGCCCACACCCAGCGAGAGGGCCAGGTCCGCGGGCCCGACGTAGAGCCCGGCGAGCCCGTCGACGGCGCAGATCTGGTCGAGCCCGGACAGCGCCGGTGACGTCTCGATCATCGCGAACACGCTGACCCGCGACTCGAGCGCGGCGGTGTCGCGGCCCAGGCCGGCGCGCAGCGGACCGAAGCTGCGGACGCCCGCGGGCTGGTAGCGGGTGGCGGCCACCGCCGCGGCGGCCTGGTCCGCCGACTCGATCATGGCGATGACGACGGCGTCGGCTCCGGCGTCGAGCACACGCCCGATCGGCGCGGCGTCGGCGTTGGGCAGCCGCACCACGGTGCCGATGGGCAGGTGTTCGGTTTGGCGCAGCATGCCGGCGATGTCGGCGTCGTCGAGGTAGCCGTGCTGAGCGTCGAAACCCACGTAATCGTAACCGGCGCAGGCGAATTCCTCGGGGCCGAGTAGTGTGGGCCCGGTGATCCAGCCGCCCCAGATCGGGGTGGCCCGGTTCAGCGCCCGCCGCAAAGCGCTCCGCGAGTCGTCGGTCATTGCGCGATCGCGATCTTGACGCGCTCGGGGACCGGGCGGCAGGCCAACTCGAAGGCGGCCTGGACGTCGTCGACGCCGAAAGTGTGCGTCAGGTAGGTGGCGAGCAGTTCGGGATGTTCGGCGGCGAACTTCCCCGCGAGCTCCAGCATCCGGCGGCGGTCCAGCGTGACACCGGATTTCAGCGTCAGGTTGTTGCGCAGCATGGTGCGCATGCTGATCGGATAGGCGTCGTCGTCGGCGACGCCGAAATAGAAGACCGTGCCGCCCGGCGCGGCGGCCGTGAGGGCGTGGCCCAGCGTGGCCACCTGGTGACCGACGGCCTCGATCACGACGTCGGCCCGGTCGGAGGCCGCGAGCTGACTCACCCAGCGGTCGCTGGTGGCGCGCACCGCGTCGTCGACGCCGAATGCCGCTGCCAGACTTGACCGGTCGACGGGGTCGACGCCGGTGACGCGACGCGCGCCGGCCGCCTTAGCGACATAGGAGAACAGCAGGCCGATGGAGCCCTGGCCGATGATCGCGACGTGTTTGCCGGCGAGGTCCGGCAGTTGCTCGAGGGCGTACAGGACGCATGCCAGCGGTTGCAGGCCGACCGCCTGCGCCGGGGTCAGCGCCGGGTCGTAGGGCGCCAGCCCGTCGCCGTCACTGATCACGCGTTCCATCATGCCGTCGAAACCGGAAGCCCAGCCCACCACACGGTCACCGGGACGGTGGTCGGCGTGCCGGCTGGCGATCACCTCGCCGGCGACCTCATGGATCGGGAAGCCGTCCTTCTCGGCCGCGTTGGCGCCGTCATCGCCCGGAAGCCGGCCGCGGGCGCCGTGGAAGGCCGGCAGGTCGCTGCCGCAGACGCCGGCCGCCGTGAATCGCAGCAGCACCTCGCCGTCGGCGAGGCACTCGGGTGTCTTCTCGGGAATCGTTGTCCGCTCGAACATGTAGGGGGCGACGATCCGGTAGGACCACACGTCAGACCTCCACCGGGATGGTGTTCCATCCCCATTGGAAGCTGGAGGGGAGCCGCCGGGCGGCGTCGGACTGGATCGCGAAATCGGGCACCCTGCGCAGCCACTCCTGCAGCAGCACAGCGACTTCCAGCCGGGCCAGGTGGTAGCCGATGCAGAAGTGTTGGCCGCGGCCGAACGCAAGCGAGCGACGGATGGGCCTGTCCCAGAGGAATTCGTCGGGTTCGGGGTACTCGCGTTCGTCGCGGTTGGCCGAGGCGAGCAGTGTGATGACACGCTGCCCCGGCCGGATGGTCTCGCCGTGAATGGTGAACGGCTTGCGCGCGGTTCGGGCGAACCACTGCGCCGGCGCGCAGAACCGGATCATCTCCTCGCGCGCGGTCGGCACGGTGTTCTCGGGGTCGGCGCGGACCGCGGCCATCTGGTCGGGCCGGCGGCCGAGCTCCCACAGCCCGTGCGCGACGATCTTGGGTACCGTCTCGGTGCCGCCGATGAAGATGCACAGCATCTGGGTGGCGACCTCGACGTCGTCGAGCGGACTGCCGTCGGGCAGGCGGTAAGCGAGCAGGCCGTCCACGACGGCCAGCGGCCGCCCGGAGGGGTCCGCGCGGCGGCGCCGGACCGCCGGGAGCAGGTATTCGAAATAGTTGGGCCGCGCCTCGGCGGTGTCCACCCCGACGCCGGGCTCGGCGAGGCTGCCGGCGTTGACCGCGGCCAGCACCTGTGGCGCGAAATCGACTGGTATGCCGAGAAGTTCGCACACTACGGACGCCACCACGATGCCGCCGTAATCCTGCGTCAGGTCGAACGAACCGCGGGGCAGTAACTCGTCGAGGCGCTCGTTGGCCAGCTCGCGGATCCGGGCCTCCAAGCCGGTGACGGCCCTGGGGCGCAGCGGCTGGGAGTGCGCGCGCCGGATCTCCGCGTACAGGTCCGTGTCGAACACGGCGTGGAACGGCAGCGGGTGCAGCGGCGGGTCGGCGACCGGTCCGGTGTTGTGCTTGGCCAGGACGGATGCGGCCGGCAGGGTCCCTTCCGACGCGACGAACGTCCCGTCGTTGATCTCCAGCACCTGCCAGATGTCCTCGAAGCGGGACAGCGCGAAGGTGTCCCACTGGGGCATGTAGTAGACGGGATACTCGTCGCGCAGGATCCGGTAGTACGGCAGCGGATCGGCCATCACCTGCGCGTCGAAGGGGTCGTAGGCGAAGTTCACGGCCTCTTGCTGGCGCATCACTGCAGCGGCGACGGCGGTAGGGCCTGCAGGATCGAATCCTCCCAGCCGTCGCGCAGCGCGGGCGCCACACTCATCCAGGTGACGATCTCGGCGGGCGGGCTGTCCTTCCACGAGGGGTAGTGGTCGGCGAAGCATTGCCAGCCGCCGTCCAGCGCCCAGTAGTGGATGACCTCGTTATAGCGGAACGTCGTGGTGAACGAACCCAGCCAGCGCTTACCGGTGCGTTCCGACCAGGGGACGTAGAGCCGCTCCAGTTCGCGGATGTAGTCGTCCTGACGCCCCGGCTTGGTCTGCATGATCTCCTGAATCACCAGCGGCGCAGTGAAAATTGGCCTCACGCAGCTGGGCGAGGGTCTTGTTGCTGGGCCCGGGGTACATGATCCGGCCCTCCCCGGCGGCGCCGATGTCGGCCAGAAAGGCCGACCATTTCCCCGCCGCGGCCTCGTGACTGCCGCCGCGGGCCTGGGCGGCCCCGATCCGGGCGTAGTCGGCGAACCCGTCGATCTCCCAGATGATCGTCACCTGCGGCCAGTGACCGTTGTAGGACGTGGTCTCCCAGATCGCGAACAGCCGCGCACCGAGCTCGTCCATCATCGGCCGGTAGGTGTCGGTGAAGACCTCGGTGAAGCATTCGCTTCGCCCGGAGCCGAGCGAGATGGTCTCGTGCAGATAGAGCAGCGTGTGCCGGTAGTACTTCTTCATCAGTCGAGCCGGACCAGCCCCGAATCACCGCGCTCACAGGTCGCCAGATCACAGAGCAGCGTCTCGGTGGAATGGACTGCGGCGCAGTCGATCCCGGCCGCAGCCAGCGCATGGCCCTTGAAACTGCGCGCGGCGGCGCTGAGCACGTACTGCGCCTTGGCCACCCCCCGATCCACCCGCAGGGGCCACCCGGAGGGCGCCCTGCCCCACAGGGCGACTTCGGTCAGCCGATCGTCGAGCGACGCGAGCACCTTGTCACGCACGCGGGCATCGGCGGCGAACGCCTCGGCGCTCACCGCCAGGCTCTGGCTCATCGAGCCCGGACCCGCCGCGGCGAAGTGATCCTCAAAGTCCACCCCCTGCACACCGAGGATCCGCAGGGACAGGGCGTCGCCGCCGCTCGGCAGCAGCACCGCCACCTGCCAGCCGGCCATCGCCCGGTCGTAGAGCCAACCTCCGGCCGACCGGACCACGTCGAGAGCGCTGACCGCGATGACGTCGAGCCGGTATCGCAGACACTCCCGGTCAGCACGGCCCGCTCGGGCGCCGACCCGGCCGCCTTCCCTGATGTCGAACGTTGACGTGACCATTGAATCCGTTCCTCACCGCCGCACCGAATCGGTGCATTGGCGTTTACCGCAACGCTTGTCCTGGGCTGGCGCCGCTAGCGCGACACATCGGACAGCGTGACACTTGCGAGCAAATTTGTAAAGGTACGACCGCTGGTCACGAGTCGCGGCGCGCCCGGAGTTCGGCGAGCACTTCTTCGGTGTGCTGCCCGAGTTCCGGTGCCGGAGAACGCGGTGCCCACGGTGTGCCGTGGAAATCGGCCGGCGTGGCCACCATCGGAACGCTGGATTGCCCGTCCGGGACGTCGACGATGCCGCCCGCGGCGTGGAATTGCTCGTCGGCCACGACGTCTTCGAGGCTGTTCACCGGCGACCAGAAGAAATCAGGCTCGGCGGCGAACGCCTGACCCCACTCGTCGAGGGTGCGGGTGGCAAAGACCGCGTCCAGTTCGGCGATCAGCTCGACCGCGTTGACGAACCGCGAGTACGCGTCGCTGAACCGGGGGTCCGAAAGCCACTCCGGGTGGCCGACGGCGCGACACAGCGGGGGCCAGTGCCGATCGCCTTCGAGCCCGACGATCCAGAATCGGCGCCCGTCGGCGGTCGCGTAGTTGTTCATGCACGGGTTGCCCATCGATTCGCGTTGCCCGATCGCGATCGGCTGGCCGGTCAGCAGGTAGGTGTTGAGGTCGAAGCTCACGGTGTAGGCGCCCTGGCGATAAAGCGAGGTGGTCACCAGTTGGCCGGCGCCGGTGCGCCCGCGGGCGACCAGCGCCGCGCACACGGCGGCCGCCAGCGTCATGCCGGCCGAATGATCGCCCATGCCGCCGCGCTGGAAGGGCGGCGTGTCGCCGGGCCGGGTGAGCAGATGAGCGACCCCGGCCCGCGACCAGAACGCGGCCACGTCGTAGGCGGCCCGGTCGGCGTCGGGCCCGGTCTCGCCGTATCCGGTGATCAGTCCGTAGACCAGGCGGGGGTTGCGGGCCGCCACCGACTCGAAGTCCAGCCCCAGCCGCTGTAGCGCGGCCGGCCGGACGTTGGTCACGAAAACGTCGGCGTCAGCGAGCAATTCGAACGCCGTTTCGCGCCCCGCCTCCTCCGTGAGGTCGAGCACGACGCTGCGCTTGGAGCGGTTGTCCATTTCGAAAGGCGGGTTGACCCCCAGGTCGCAGCCCAGCATCTTGCCGAACATCCGGCCCGGATCGCCGTTCGGCGGTTCGATCTTGACGACGTCGGCACCCCAGTCGGCCAGGATGCCGCCGGTGGCGGGTCCGGCGACCCACACCCCGAGCTCGACGACCTTGACGCCCTCCATCGGTCCCGCCATGGCTACGTTCCTACTCCGTGCCGCCCCCGGGTCGGAAGCCGGGTTGCCGATCGATTTCCGCCCACGCGTCCTGGCAGCCAAAGCTATTGTCTGACGTGAGCAAAGGTTTGCTAAGGGTCGGGTGAGGTGGTCGAGTACTTCCTGTCGGGCGTCGTGGAGGCCCGTGTCGACGGCGCGAGGGCGGCGCTCGGTGGCCCGAAGCAGCGGTGTGTGCTCGCGGCGCTCTTGGCGAACATCGGAGCTGTCGTCAGCATCGACCGGCTGATCGATTCGGTGTGGGAGGACGACCCGCCGCCGAAGGCATTGGCATCGCTACGCTCCTACGTCACCAACCTGCGCCGAACGCTGGGGCCGGCCGACGCTGCTGAACAGCGGTTGCAGTCGCGGCCCTATGGCTACCAGCTGAACCTGCTCGACGGGGATTCCATTGATCTGCACCACTTCGAACAGCGGGTGTCGCTGGGCCGGTCAGCCCTGCTGCGCGATGACCCCACGTGCGCGGTCGAGGCCTTCGGCGCTGCCCTTTCGTTGTGGCACGGAGACCCGTTCGGCGAGTTCACCTATCGAGACTTCGCCGCGCCCGACGCCTTGCGCTACGCCGAATTGCGGACCACCGCGATCGAGGCTCGCTTCGATGCTGCGCTGCGGCTCGGTTCCGGCACCGAGCTGATCCCGGAGATCGAGGCGGCGTTGGCGCAATACCCGCTGCAGGAGCGGTTGTGGGAACACCTGATGCGTGCTCTGCACCGCGCCGGTCGAACCGCCGATGCAACACGTGCATTCCATCGGGCCAGTGCCACGCTTGAGCGCGAGATCGGCGCCCGGCCGGGAGAGGACCTGCAGAATCTCTTCCGGCGAATCAGTGCGGAGCCGAACGAGATTCGGGATGAGTGGCCAGCGGGCCGGGCACGCGCCGCGTCCGGCCGGTTGGCGGTCCCGGGATTGGTCGGCCGCGACGCGGAACTTGGCGCGGTCCTCTCGACGGCCCGGTTGGCCGCCGCCGGCGTTGGCGGGCTGACCCTGATCACCGGCGAAAGTGGAATCGGGAAAACCGCTTTAGCACAAACGGTTGCGGACCAGGTCCGATCGGACGACGTAGCCGTGTCGTGGGCCAGTCACCCCAGCGCCATCAAGCTGCCGCTGTTGTGGACCTGGATCCAACTCCTGCGACAGTTGGGCGCCGGCCTGGGCGACGCCGGACGCCGGGCGGTAAAGCGGGCGGCGCCCGGGGTCGTCGACACACTTGTTCCCGAATGGAATGACATCGAACCGCTCGCGCCGTCCACTCGGGTCGCCGCGACGGGATTTGCGGTGGTCGAAGGTATCGTCACGGCGCTGGAGGCCCTGTCGTCGATCAAACCGCTCCTGATCGTCCTCGACGACCTGCAGCTGGCCGACGGCACCTCACGGAACGCATTGTCATTGCTGGCGGCGATGTTCCCCCGGGTACCGATTCAAGTCATCGGTACTTGGACCTATCACGGGGTCGATCGACCCGTGAACCGCTCATCGTTCGAGAGCCTGATCAGATCGAATGACACCAGCGTGGTGCACCTCAACGGTATCGACCGCGAGGCCGCCGCGCTGCTGGTCGACTCGATAGCCGGCGTCGCGACCTCCCGCGCCGTTACGGAACAAGTGTGGCAGCAGGCTGGCGGTAATCCCTTCTACCTCAAGGAGATTGCCCGCACTCTCCAGGCCGCCAGCGCCGGTCGAGGTGGAGCCGACATCGCGTCGTCCAACCTGTCTGACGCTGTGGTCGGCGTCGTCGGGCGCCGGCTGGCCGCGTTGGACCGGGCGTCCCGGCGCCTCGTCGCCGCGGCGGCGGTCATCGGCCCCGAGTTCGACGTCGCCGAATTGGCCGACGTCGTCGACTTGACGAGTTCCGCCGTGCAGCGCCGACTCCGCCCGGCCTACCAGGCCGGCTTGCTCGACGAAGTGCCCGGCCGGCCGGGTATGTACCGCTTCAGTCATGGACTTCTCCGCGACGCGCTGCTCGCACAGCTCGACACCACGGAACGCACCACCGTGCACGCCGCGGTCGCCACCGCGCGCGCGGCCGGGCTGGCGGCGGCCGCGTATGAAGACGGGATCGCTGCGGCCGATCACGCGTGGCGCGCCGGCACGGAGCTGCACCCCGAGACAGCCCTGGAGCTGCACGAAACGGTCATTCAGCGGGCCCTGACCCGCTCCGCCTACGACGACGTAGCCAGCCTCGCCGACCATGCGCTACAGATCTGTCGCAAGCTCCCGGCCAAACCCGAAGAGCTCGAACGTCAAGCCACCCTCTGGCTGCATCTGGCCGGAGCCAAGGGCATCCTCGAGGGCCAGACCAGCGCGGCCGCGGCGGATGCCGTGCAACGTGCCTTCGAGATCGGCAGTCAGGTCAAGGGCCGAAGCTTCTACGGGGCGATCGCGCTGCAATGCCTCATGCTGTGTGGGCACGGGCGCATCGACGAGGCGCACATCATTGCCAACGGGCTACGGGAGCAATACGACCTGACAGGTGATCCCGATATCGGTGTCGTCAATGACTTCGCGCACATCATGGTGTATTCCCTGCGCGGTGATGTTGAAGCGCTCATCGCCACTGGCCGCCACATGATGGACACGTTCCCGCCTCCCGAGACGGTCACCGACCCGATGCACTTCTTCCACCCCCGGGTGTACTGCTGGATGGCGCTGGGCGAGGCGATCCGCGGGGACCGCGACGCAATGCGGGAATATCACCGACGGGCATTACATCTCGCACAGAGTCGCGGCGACGTATTCAATATCCTTGCGGCGAAGCTGACATTCGTCGAATGCGCCGCGATCCTGGGTGACGTCGAAGGCACCGCCGAACTGGCCGACGCCGTGGACCGCGAATTCTGTGCGGCCGGCGGCCAGCAGTGGGGGGCCGCGGCGAGGATCATCAGCGTGTGGGCACGCACCCTCGAGAACGGGGAGGGCGACCGCGACGCCGCGTTTGAGGCCTTCGGCGCGCTCACCAGTGACGGGTCCACCGCGATGACCCCCTTCTTTCTCGCCCTGCTGGCCGACATCGAAAATCACCATCGCCGGTCGGACAACGCCCGGGAATTGCTGGGCAGGGCGCAGCGCGTGGCCGATGCGACGGGAGAACACGCCTCCGACTCCCTGATCGCCGCAAGACTGGCCGGCCTGTCACGGGTAACCGACCGGCCGGGGTGAACGCTCAGCCGGGCGTGTCGGGTAGCGCCTCACGCCACTGGCGCCACACTGCCCGGTCGGTCATCAGGTCGAGCAGGGTCCCGAACCCGCTCGGGTAGACGAGCGAGACCAACCACTGCCGGGAATCGCCCCTGCTCACCCGGAACCCACCGCGGTAGAACTGCCGCAGCCATTTGATCGTCAGCTCGTCGCGGCGAAAGTCGAAGACCACCACCGGCTCACCCGAGGACAGTTTCGCTTTGAAATCGGTCAGGCCGAGCTCCTCGTCGACCCACTTCGAGTACTCCGAGGCAGTGCACCGCAAACTGGCGGCCGTGAGATGGAGCTCGACGTTGACCCACCACGAGTTGCCGCGGTTCTTCAACAAGTAAGCCTTGGTATGCGGTGGGGCACTCGCCATTTCGTCTGCTCCAATTCCAAGCCGGAATGTCGACCGGGTAGCCGCCCGGCGACCCGGCCCTGATCTGACCGAACGTCAACCTAATGGAGGCAGTTTGGAATTCGTTTGAAAACGGACGGTCCGACCGTCCTCGCCCCGTCGGAGGAACGTTCCAATCCAATTCCAACACCGGTGAGTAATTTTCCCGGCGGCAATGTGAAGAGGACGTGTCATCCCTGCCTCGGGTCTGGGGTTGGGCCGTCACGTGAACGCGGAAGGCTGGTGTCATGGCTAATTCGTTAGGGCAGAAGGTCGTTTTGGCATGCGCGGTCGCAGGGGTCGCAGCGAGCGTGGGCGCATGCTCGAGTGGCCCCAAGGTGGTGAGCAAAGGAGATGTCGCCAACCAGATCAGCACGAAGATGACGTCACCCAACGGACAGAAGCCCGAGTCGGTGACGTGTCCCGATGATCTCAAGGCTCAGGTCGGTGCGCAGACCAACTGCACGATGAAGGTCAACGGTCAAACCAGCACCGTCAACGTAACGGTCAGCACCGTCGACGGGAGCCAGGTCAAATTCGACATGGTCAACACCATCGACAAGAACCAAGTGGCCAGCCAAATCAGCGATCAGCTGACGCAGCAGTTCGGTTCCAAACCCGACTCCGTGACGTGCCCCGACAACCTGAAAGGCACCGAGGGCGCCACGCTGCGCTGCGAACTCGTCGACAGCGGACAGAAGTACGGCGTCACCGTGACCGTCAACACCGTGCAGGGCTCCGACGTGAACTTCCACTTCAAAGTGGACGACAAGCCCATCCAATAACGATGGCAGACAGGCGATGGCGGCTCCGCGCGACAGCCGTCGTGATGGTGGCGGTACTGACATGCGACGGGTGCGGCGGCAGGTCCACCCACTCCGCGACGGTGCCCACGTTCAACCCGGCGCCCCAGGTGCAGATCCACGGTGACGGTTCCGACCCGGCGAACGCGCTCGCCGCGAAGGCCATCGCCGACATCGAGACCTACTGGGCCGGTGAATTTCCCAAGCTGTACGGCCGCGACTACGCACCGGTCAAGGGCGGCTTCTATGCGGTCCGGCCATCAACCGGGCCACTGCCACCCTGCGCGGCGGCGGCCGACGACGTCGCCGGCAACGCCTTCTACTGCGCGAAAGCCGATGACGTAGCCTGGGACTCCGAAGGATTGCTGCCGAGCTTGCGTAAACGATTCGGTGATTTCGTCATTCCGGTGGTCCTCGCCCACGAGTGGGGGCACGCGGTCCAGGCCCGCGCCAACTTCACCGGACAAACGGTGACCAAGGAGATTCAGGCCGACTGCTTCGCCGGGGCGTGGGCGGCGCACGCAAAGGCCGACACGTTCAGGCCGAACGCCGGCGAGCTGGATCAGGCGCTGGCGGGTTTCCTCTTCCTGCGCGACGAGCCGGGCACGGCGAAACAGGATCCCCGTGCCCACGGCAGCGGATTCGACCGTGTCAACTCCTTCCGTCGGGGCTTCGACAACGGGGCGGCGGCGTGCAAGGGTTACAACGACCGTGACCCGGTCGTCGTGGAGATTCCGTTCAACAACGCCGCCGACATGGCCGCTGGCGGCAATGCGCCATACGACGACATCGTCAACAATGTCCCAACAGACCTCGAGGACTACTACTCGCAGGTCTTCCCGCAGCTGACCGGCAGGCCGTGGGCCCCGCTGGCACCGGCCCGCCCATTCGCACCGGCGGGCCAGCCGGACTGTGCCGGTCAATCGACGGCCGGATATGTGCTGTTCTATTGCGTGCCTGAGGATTACGTCGGATTCGACAACGTCACCGCGATGCCGAAGATCTACGCCGAGGGCGGTGACTTCGCGGTCGCCACCCTGATCGCTACACAGTATGGACTCGCCGCGTTGTACCGGGCCGGGCAAGATCCGGCCGACAAGAAAGTGTCGCTGCGGGCCGACTGTATGGCCGGCGCGTGGGCGGCAAGCATCCTCTTGCAGAACCGCCCCGAGAGCAATTACCGGCTCTCCCCCGGAGACCTGGACAAGGGTGTGGCCGCCCTACTGCTGTTCCGCGGCAACGGCGATGTGGCCCGACAGGGGCAAGGCGCGGCCCGGATCGACGCCTACCGCGACGGCGTTTACAACGGGGCCCAAGCCTGCATGGTTCACTGAACCGCCCCGCATCCGCCCCGCGGACCCGCCAGCGCTCGCCCTCTCTCACCGACCGGATGGCGCGCCTGTCGGCGCCCTGATCTGCGGATCGATGATTCCGCACGCCCCGGTGCATCGGAATACATGCGGGCCCCGATGGCTCGCCACGGTAAGCCGCACAGGATGTGCGGTCTGCCGTTAACGCCAAACGAGAAGGAGTTGGTCTTCGTGGCCACAATCTCGGGCAAAGCGGTTCTGATCACCGGTGGCAATCGCGGCATCGGGCGGGCGCTCGCCGTGGAAGCATTGAACAGAGGTGCTCGGCGCGTGTACGTGGGTACCCGAAAGGCCTTGGCGGACAACGGTGATTCCCGAGTGACGCCGCTGACCCTGGATATCACCGACGACGCCCATCGTCGGGCGGCGGCTGAGCAGGTCGATGCTCTCGACATCCTCGTCAACAACGCCGGCCTTGCTTTGTACGACGACTTGAGCGACCCCTCCGCGCTCCAACGACACCTGGACGTCAACCTTTTCGGAACTTACGCCGTGATCCAAACCTTCTTGCCGCTGTTGGTGCGATCCGCGGGATCGATCGTGAACAACCTTTCGGTGAACGCGTTGGCCCCGTTGCCGATCATCCCGGCCTACTCCGTCTCGAAGGCGGCCGCGTTCTCCATGACGCAATCTCTGCGTGTCATCCTGGCGCCGCAGGGGGTGCGTGTTCATGCGGTGCTGACCGGGCCCGTGGACACCGAGATGACCCGCGAGCTCGACATCCCCAAATCGTCGCCGCAATCGGTGGCGCATGCCATCTTCGACGGCGGGGAGAACGGCGACGACGAGATCTTCCCCGACCAGTTGTCCGGGTCGTTGGCCGCGGGCTGGGAGCGTGGCGCCGCCAAGGTGCTCGAGCGCCAGTACGCGGGGTTGCTCGGTGCGGACCACTGACCCGCTCCCGGCGCGTACCGGCCCGGCGCACAGAGGTCTAGCCTCACACCATGAGCCTGGTAGCCGGACGTGGTCCGCTCAGCAGTGATCCGGCCGGGCGATTCTCGCCCCCGCTGCCCGCCGACGTCGTCTTCATCGAGCCTCATCCGCGCCGCGTGCAGGCGTGGCGGGACGGGCGCCTGGTGATCGACACCGAAGGGGCGCTGATGGTGCACCGGCGGGGCCACCCGCTCGGCTATGCCTTCCGGGCAGACGAGGTCGGCGACCTGCCCGCCGAGCCCGAGCCGGAAGCCCCGGGCTTCGTGCACGTGCCCTGGGACGCCGTCGACACCTGGCTCGAAGAGGGCCGCGAACTCGTGCACTACCCGCCGAATCCCTACCACCGCGTCGACTGCCGGCCCACCAAGCGGCGCCTGCGGGTCTCGGTCGCCGGCACCGTGCTGGTCGACACCGACCAGACCGTGATCGTTTTCGAAACGGCTTTAGAGCCAAGACTTTACGTTGACCCGGCGCACGTACGCACCGACCTGCTGAGCCGCTCACAGACGTCGAGCTACTGCAATTACAAGGGTTTCGCGACGTACTGGTCCGCGGGTGATGCCGACGACGTCGCGTGGAGCTACGCGGACCCGCCGCCGGAAAGCCTGCCCATCAAAGGGTTTCTCAGCTTCGACCCCACCCGAGCGGACGTCGCCGCCGACCTGCCAGGCCGCGATCAGTCCGCCGGTAGGTAGCCGACCGACTGCGCGAACAGGACTCGTTGGTGGACCTTCAATCCAAGGTGCTCGGTGAGCCCGGCCCTGTCACAGTTGTGAAACCAGGCCGCGAGGCCGTGGGCGGCGGCGAAAAGGTAGACATTCCCGGCGATCAGCCCGACGTCGACGTAGTAGTAAGACTTCTGCACTTCCGGGTCGTGAAGTCCCGGCTCGTCAAAGCCCGCGGTATGGGTGAGCCGGTCAACGTCGACGACGTAGATCAGCATCGCCGGGGCCACCGTGACGCCCGGCTCACCCGGCGTCAGGGCGCTGGCGCGGACATCGCCACCGGTGATGCGCGCCAAGCGATGACGGGGCCCGTCGTACCGATAGGTCCCATCGGCGAGTGCGACATACAGATCGATCTCTTGAGAGTTGCTGGCCGACGCCGCCGTGCGTCCCGGCGCACCGAACGGACCCGCTTCCCGATTGACGCCGTACGCGGACCACAGCAGGTCGGAGAGGTCCCGGATCGAGAGCGGTTCGGGACCGGATTCCCTGGTGGTCTTCCTCCGCATGAATGCGGCGACGATCGCATCGTCGGGGTCGCGGGCCGGGGCGGGAAGTGGCAGCCACCCCTCGTCAGCGGCGTTGCCGGCAACGGCTTCTCTTGCGGCGTCCATAGGTTGTCCCCCGAAATGCTGATAGCAGAAGGTGTTTCGGGACGAAACTAAGCGTTTCGAAACGCTATTCGCCGATGCCTTCGCGAAGCTAGAGCCTTTCGGCCCTTGTCCGCCTCGCCTAGCTCGCCAGCCCGACGATCGCCAGCATGAACAGCACCCCGCCAAGCGTGCAGGCCAGGGTCGCGGCGGTGCGGTGCCCGGCGTGCGCCCTCGGCAGGATGTCGGCGCTGGCCAGATACATCAGGAAACCCGCGAAAAATCCCAGATACACCTCGAGGAGGCGATGGGGAATCGTCACGGCCAGCGTGAGGGCGGCCCCGGCCACCGGTGCGACGGCGTCGGCGCCCAGCAGCGCGAGCGCCCTCCGCCGGTCGTTTCCATAGAGCGACGTGACGGTGTAGGTGTTGAAGCCGTCGGCGAAGTCGTGGCCAATCACCGCGACAGCCACCACCGCGCCCGCGGCGGCTCCCGCCTGAAAGGCGGCCCCGATGGCGAATCCGTCCATGACGCTGTGGCCGATCAGCCCCGACGCGGCGAGGATCCCGACGGCGGGCGCGTCCGGAGCGCCGGCCTCATCCGACCCGTCGCCGCGATGGATGCCGACCGTGTGCTCGACGACGTGCAGGACCAGGAAGCCGAGGACGAACGCAAGGAGCGGAACCGGTACCCCGAAGAGGACCCAGTACTGCCGGCCCATCGCTTCCGGCAGCAGGTCGAAGGCCACCGCGCCGAGCATCAGACCGGCGGCCAAGCCCAGCACCAGATAGCGGTAGGAACCGATACGCAGCGCGGCATAACCGCCCAGCAATGTGGTGATGAACGAGCCGAGGGCAACGAGAACCACCACTGGGCGGGCCACCTCTCTGCCATCGTTTCGCTGCCGGCGGACCGCAGGTGCGGGTCCGCAGTGCTCGGTGAAACGGTAGCGCCCCGGCAAGAGGTTGGCGCGGGAGAACGCGTGGGGCTAGCCGCCGTAACTGGGCCGTCCCAGCTTGAGTTGATGTTGGGCGATCATGTTGCGGAATACTTCCAGCGTCCCGCCGTAGATCCCCAGCGGCAGCGCCAGCCGGTAAAGGTGTTCTGCCGCGCCGTCGGTCGCGGATCCGGGGGTTTCGGTGGGCAACGCCGACGCGGTGCCCAGGATGTCCATCAGGTCAGGGGTGATGTCACGCATCGTCTGCGCGATCGCGACCCGCCCGAACATTCCGGGTGTGGATAGCGCCGCTTCCATCCGGGCGACGTCGCGCCCGAGCCGATATGTCACCGAGTCGTCGTCGAGCGGCCGCCGGCCGTCCGGTCCGGGGTGGGCGACGACCGCCGCGACGGCGTCGACGACTTCGGCCATCAGGTCACCGTGCGCCGACATCGCGGCAATGTATTGCAGGCCATGGTCTTCCGGATCCACGACGCCGTGCTCGGAGTCCAGCGCCGCGCGCATCACGGTCCAGCCGCCGTTGACCTCGCCGATCCGGTAGAGGTCGTCGACCCGGACGTCGCTGTAGTAGACGATGTTGGTGCGGTCACCGTCCAGGGTGCGGAGGCCATGGATGTCGATGCCCGGCGAGTCGAGCGGCACCAAAAACATGGTCAGGTTCCGGTGTTTCGGGCCTTGCGGATCGGTGTTGGTGAGCAGGAAGACGTAGCGGGCGTTCTGCGCGTTCGACGTGAACATCTTGGAGCCATTGATAATCCAGCTCGATCCATCCGCTTCCCGCACGGCGCGCGTCTTGCACGTGGCGACGTCCGATCCACCCTCGGGCTCGGTGTAGCCCAGGCACAGCCGGATCTCCCCGGCGAGCACACCGGGCAGGACCCCGTCGGCGAGCTCCGGCGCCCCGAATTGGCGCACCAGCCGGGCGACGACGGACGTGGTGCCCCAGTGATACCACGGCGTATGGGCCCGGGCGATCTCGAGCTGGAAGATGCGGCGCCGAACCGGGCTGAACCCGCCCTCGGACTCCAGCTTCCAGTCCGATGCCAGGTAGCCGGCCTCGCCCAGCGCCAAATGCACGTGTTCGTCGAAGTTTTCGCCGAACTCCAGCTGCCGGTGCAGCACTTCTTCGGTCACGTGCTTCGCGATGAATGCGCGAGTCTCGTCGCGGAAGGCTTGGTCCTCGGGTGAGAGGTCGACGCGGGAGAAGTCCATCAGGCCGCGTCGATCACGTGGGTCCGGAACCGGTCGAGTGTCTCCATCGCGTGGGCCATGCTGTCGCCGGGGAGGTGAACGCTCACCCATGTCACGCCCACCTTGGCCAGCTTCTCCAGGCCGTCGAGGTAGGCGTCGGCGTTGAATTCGTCGCTGGCGGGGCTGCCGCCCTCGAAGTTGGTGAAGGTGACGTCGATCCCCGACCAGTCCCGGCCCGCGGCGTCGCACCGGCGCCGCAGATCGTCGATGCCGTCGGTGAGGCGTGCCACCGAGTCGATCACCGCCGTGCCGGCTGTCTGCGCCAGCTGCGGCGGGGCGGGAAACGGGCACCAGCCGTCACCGTATTGCGCCACCCGCTGGCGCGCCGATGACGTGTTGCCGCCGATCCAGATCGGTGGATGCGGGTCGCTCAGGGGGCGGGGGTGCGCGGTGATCCCCCGCGCGGTGAAATGCCTTCCCTCGTAGGTGATGTCGTCGCCGGTCCACACCGCCCGGATCACCTGCAGGGCTTCCTCGAACAGCTCCGCCCGTTCGTCGTAGCTGACCCCCAGCGCGGCGAACTCCCGCTTGAGGTAACCGACGCCCACCGCGAGCGTGAACCGGCCACCGGAGAGCAGGTCCAGTGTGGCGCCGGACTTGGCCACCACGAACGGGTTTCGGTACGGCAGCACCACGATGTTGGGAATCAGCCGCAGCGTGCTCGTCGTCGCCGCCGCGAAACCCAGTGCGACGAAGGGGTCCAGCGCGTCATGCCCACCGGCCTCCAGCCACCGCTGCGACGGGGCCGGGTGGTCGGTGAAGCCGAACCCGTGGATGCCGGCCGCCTCGGTGGCCGCCGCCACCTTCCCAATGCCGTCCCCGCTCACCAGCTCCGCGTTGTACGGATGGCTGTGCATCGGGTGGGTGATGGTGAAGCGCATGGACGCGACCAGTCCGCTAGAACCGTGCGCGCGAATCGATGGCCGTGTCGGTGGTGCGCAGCGGCCGGATCAGCGCCTCCTGGGCGAACGAGCACAGCAGCTCGCCCTCCTCGGAATGCACCGTGCCGCGCACGTAGGACATTCCCGCGCCGACCTGGGTGCTTTCGTGGGTGTAGAGCAGCCACCCGTCCCAGCGCACCGGCTCGTGGAAGGCCACCGAGATGCTCATCGGTGCGGTGGACACGGTCAAATGCGCCTGGGCGGTGCCGATGCCGGGGTGCGGCCGCATGGTGGTGGAGATCCCCAGGTGCCCGGTGAAGTACGCCAGCAGCGCCTTCGCGAGGTCGTCCCGGGTGGGGATCGGGTCGTAGTGCAGCCACGCGTAGAGCTCCGGCGGCCCGACCTCGTCGGGGCTGTTGACGTCGACCACATCGACCAGCCGAAGTTCCCGTCCGACCATCGGCATCGGTGAGTGGACGGCCTCGGCGGGCGGGGCCACGTCGGGGCGCGGCAGGTGGTGGCGGATGACGTCGCCGGTCGGCACGTCGGCCAGCACCGTGATGCTCAGGCAGCGCCGACCGTTCTGGTGCACTGCGACCACCGCGGTGGCGGTGGACCGGCCCTCGGCGACGACGTCGAGGACGAGTTCGATCGGCGGGCCGACGGCGACGGCGCGGGAGAAGACGGCGTGCGCCGAGCGCACCGACTTGTCCGGGAATCGTTTGGCCACGGCGACAATCGCCTGCGCGAGCACCTGGGTGCCTTCCACGACCTGCCGTTCGTCGCCGACGGCTCCAAGATCACCGCCCGTGTCGCCGATGTACCGGTCTTGCCCGTCGGGGCGCACGTCGAACAGATCCAGCAGGCCCTGCACGGTCCACTCGGTCTGCTCAGATTCCTCGGAAGCCATGGTCAATTCGCACTCCACCTCTCGCGCCGGCAGCTCACGGCCCAGCGTGACACTTTGCCTAGGATTTGTAAAGCTTGGCTAACAACACCGATCCCCCGGTTGCGCGATTGACACCGGTACCCGCGGTGCCTGACACTTTGGCGGTGTTTTGTAAAGCGGGAGCTGGGGTGAAGGGCATCGGGGCATGATTCCCGAACCGCTGGCCAACGGCTTCTGCTTCGGCGAGGGGCCACGCTGGTTCGAGGGCCTCCTGTGGTTCTCCGACATGCTGGGCGAGGCGGTACACACCTCTACCATGGGCGGGTCCCTGACCACGTTGCCGCTGCCCGGGCACGCCCCGTCGGGCCTGGGTTTCCGCCCCGACGGATCGCTGCTGATCGTCTCGGCCGAGGACCGCACCGTGCTGCGTTACGACGGTGAAACCGTCGACACCATCGCCGATCTCGGCGGCCTGGCGCCGGCCGATCTCGGCGACATGGTCATCGACGACGCGGGCCGCGCCTACATCGGATGCCAGGCGCGAAGCGGCGGCGCGATCATCCGGTTGGATCCCGACGGCCCCGCCACGGTCGTGGCCGAGGACCTCGATTTTCCCAACGGCATGGTGATCACCCCGGACGGCCGAACGCTGATCGTGGCCGAGTCGGTCGGCCGGCGGCTGACCTCGTTCACCGTCGGCGCCGACGGCGGGGTGACCGGCCGGCGCGTGTTCGCAGACGGCCTGGACGGGCCACCCGACGGCATCGCGCTCGACGCGGACGGCGCGGTGTGGGCGGCGATGACGCTGGCCCACCAATTCGAGCGGATCGTCGAGGGCGGCGCCGTCACCGACCGCATCGACATGGGCGAGCGCGTCGCCATCGCCTGCGCGCTCGGCGGCCCGGAGCGCCGGACGCTGTTCTTGTTGTCGAGCACCGAGGCGTACCCTCAGCGCCTGATCGGCACCCGCCTGTCGCGGCTGGACGCCGTCACGGTGACCACTCCCGGCGCCGGCCTGCCCTGAGGAAGAGGTTGACGATGTCGGACTCCTACTACGAGCTCATCGACCGCACCGACCCGTTGGGAGAGAAGTTCCGGGCCACCGACCTGGCGCGGGGCACCTGGTCGGCGTCGATCCAGCACGGCGGGCCGGTGTCGGCGCTGCTGGTGCGGGCGCTGGAGCGCTGCGAGCAGCGCGAGGACACCCGCCTGTCCCGCGTCGTCATCGACCTGCTGGGCGGGGTGCCCGCCGAGGGCGACCTGTGGGTCAACGCGCAGGTGCAGCGCGGCGGGAAACAGATCGAACTGGTCAGCGCCGAGATGCTGGCCCCCGGCCCCGATGGCCGGCCCCGGCCCGTGGCGCGCGCGAGCGGGTGGCGGTTGCAGACGCTGGACACGCGGGCGCTGGCCCACGCCGCCGCCCCGATGCCCGGGCCGCGCAGCGAAGCGCGCAACCGCAACCTCAAGGCGCGGGAGTGGGACCGCAACTACGTGCACAGCCTGGACTGGCTGTGGCTGACGGAGCCGCTGAGCAAGGGCCCCGGCGAATCGTGGATCCACCCGACCGTGGATCTGGTCACCGGCGAGAGCATGACACCGCTCGAGCGCCTGTTCGCGGTGGCCGACTGCGCCAACGGCATCGGCAGCAAGCTGGACATCACCCGGTGGACGTTTCTCAACACCGACCTGGCCGTGCACGTGTTCCGGGTTCCGGACGGCAACTGGATCGGCATCCGCGCCGAGACCAGCTACGGCCCGGACGGTGTCGGCACCACGATCGGCACATTGTTCGACGAGCAGGGCGCGGTCGGCTCCATCCAGCAGTCGGTGCTGGTGCGGCCGCGCCCGGGCAAGTCTGGCCGGGAAGCGAAATAACGGTGAACCACTTCGTAGAGTTGCACCTATGAGCCGGCCGGCCCAGACCGCGGAACACGACACCTCGACGCGTCAGCGCATCCTCGACGCCACCGCCGAGGTCCTCGGCCGCAACGGCAAGACGAAGCTCAGCCTGTCCGACGTCGCCGCCCAGGCCGGGGTGTCCCGCCCGACGCTGTACCGCTGGTTCGCCTCCAAAGAGGAACTGCTGTCGGCCTTTTCGGCCTACGAGCGGCAGATCTTCGAAAGCGGCCTGGTGCGGGCGACCGCGGGCCTGAAGGGGGTCGACAAGCTCGACGCGGTGCTGCGGTTCATCGTCGAATACC
>NZ_LZJG01000314.1:0-10341 GCF_001667785.1 Mycobacterium sp. E3247
GTGGCCAGTGACGGTGTCATGAAGGACCGCACGATCAAGGTGTCGAACAACAAACCCAGCGCGATCGTCGTACCCACCTGGGCCATCACCATCAGCGGGCTGAACGCGAACGTGGCCATGGTCGCGGCGAACACCAGACCGGCGGAGGTCACCACCGAGCCCGAACCGGCCATGGCCCGGATGGTGCCCGTTTTGAGCCCGGCGTGGATTTCCTCCTTGAACCGCGATATCAGCAGCAGGTTGTAGTCCGAGCCCACCGCCAGCAGCAGGATGATCGCCATGGCCAGCACCATCCAGTGCAACTTCAGGCCCAGGATGTACTGCCATAGGAGCACGGAGAGTCCGAATGAGGCGCCCAGTGACAGCAACACCGTACCGACGATCACAACGGCCGCCACGACGCTTCGGGTGATCACCAGCATGATGATGAAAATCAATGTGGCTGCGGCGATTCCGGCGATCATCAGGTCGATGTTGGAGCCGTCGTGCATGTCCTTGTACGTCGCGGCGGTACCGCCGAGGTAGACCTTGGAACCCTCCCAGGGCGTGCCCTTGATCGCCTCGTGCACGGCCTGCTTGATCGGTTCGATGTGGCTGATGCCTTCAGGACTCGCCGGGTCGCCCTCATGGGAGATGATCAACCGGACGGCGTGCCCATCCGGCGAGATGAACTGTTTGAGACCCCGTGCGAAATCCGGGCTCTTGAACGCCTCCGGCGGAAGGTAGAACGTGTCGTCGTTCTTGGCCTTGTCGAAGGCATCGCCTTGGGCGGTGGCGTTGTCGGACTGCGCTTTCGCCTGTTCGTTGAGACCCATCATGGTTGCGTAGTTCGACATGACGGTGTCGAGGTTGCGCTGCTGACTCTCGATCTGCGGCGGTATCAGCGCCACCAGCTTCGGCTGGATCTGATCCAACTTGTCCAGATTCGCGCTGAGGTCCACGATGTTCTGAGCCACCTGGTCGATGCCGTCGAGCGCGTTGAAGACCGACCGTAGCGCCCAGCAGACCGGAATGTCGTAGCAGTGCCTCTCCCAGTAGAAGAAGCTGCGGATCGGCCGGAAAAAGTCGTCGAAGTTGGCGATGTCGTCGCGCAGTGCCTCGGTGATCCTCACGGTTTCCTTGGTGAGCCTGGTGGTTTCGTGTGTCGTGTTACTGAGGTCCTGGGTCACCTGCATCTGCTCATGCAGCGTTGCCATCGTCTTGCGCAACTCGTCCGCCTGCTTGAGCAGGTTGTTCGCCTGTTCGTCTTGATAGTGCTGGGTCTGGATCCGCCCTGCGGCTTGTGCACTCATCTGAAATCCGAGGGTGCTGTGGTCGAGCGGCGTGCCCAACGGCCGGGTGATCGTCTGCACCCGGCCGATACCGGGGATGTGGAAGACCGCCTTGGCGACCTTGTCCAGGACCAGGAAATCGGCCGGGTTGCGCAGGTCGTGATCGGTCTCGATCATCAACAGCTCAGGATTGAGCCGAGCCTGGTCGAAGTGCCGGTCCGCGGCGGCGTAACCGACATTGGCCGGGGTGTCTGCCGGCAGGAAGTGCCGATTGTCGTAGTCCGTCTTGTAACCGGGCAGGGCGAGCAGACCAACCAATGCGATCCCGATGGTCACCGCGAGAACCGGTGCGGGCCAGCGGACCACCGCGGTGCCGATGCGGCGCCACCCCTGGGTCTGCAGCTTGCGCTTCGGGTCGAGCAGCTTGAAGAACGACGCCACCGTCAGGACCGCCGGTGCCAGCGTCAAAGCCGCCAACACAGCGACCAGCATGCCGACCGCACACGGCACCCCCAGCGACTGGAAGTACGGCAGCCGGCAGAAGCTCAGGCAATACATCGCGCCTGCGATGGTCAGGCCCGATCCCAGCACGACATGCGCGGTGCTGTGGAACATGGTGTAGAACGCTTGTTCGCGGGTCTCGCCGAGACCGCGCGCCTCGTGGTAGCGGCCGACCACGAAGATCGCGTAGTCCGTCCCGGCGGCGATCGCCATCAGCACCAGCATGTTGTTGGCGAACGTGGAAAGCCCCATGACGCCGTAGTTACCGAGCGTCGCGACGACTCCTCGGGCCGCTGCCAGCTCGATGAACACCATGGCCAGCATGATCAGCATGGTGATCACCGACCGGTAGACGAACAGCAGCATCACCACGATCACCAAAAAAGTGACAAGCGTGACGACCGCTACGCCCTTCTCGCCCGCATGGGACTGATCGGCGAACAGCGGACCCGGGCCGGTGACGTATGCCTTGATCCCCGGCGGCGCGGGTACCGAGTCCACGATCTTGCGGAGGGCCAGGGCAGACTCGTTCGCCTGCCCGCCGCCCATGTTGCCGACGAGGTAGACCTGGACGTACGCGGCCTTCTGGTCGTGGCTCTGGGAACCCGCCGCCGTCAGCGGATCACTCCAGAAATCCTGCACATGCTGAACGTGATTCTTGTCTTGTTCGACGCGCCTGACGATCTCGTCGTAGTAGCGGTGCGCTTCGGCCCCGAGTGGCTTGTCGCCCTCCAGCAAGATCATGGCCGAGTTGTCGGAGTTGAACTCTTTGAACGTCGATCCGACCTTCATCGTCGACTGAAAGGACGCCGCGGCAGTCGGACTCATCGACACCGAGTGGGTTTTGGCGACGACCTCGAGCTGCGGCGCCACGGTGTTGGTGACGAACACGATGGCCAACCACACCAGAACGATCGGCAGGGCAAGCCGATGGATCATCCGCGGCAGGAACGGCGGGATCAGCGGCTGATCGACGCGCGGCGGAGCCTCGCCTGGCTCGCTCATGCGGACTTGTCCAAGCAGTAGACGAAGGGGTTCACGGTTTCGTTGGAATCCGAGCGATTCGGAGCCTTGATGACGTCACCGTGCCCGTCGTGGTTGTTCACCACGAACTGGCAGGCGATCCAACTGCCGTCGCCTTGCGCGATCAGGTTTGCCGGGATGCCGGGCTTCGTTGAACTCAAAATTATGCTCCAGGGCAAGGGCACGTTGAGGGCCTGCTGCGGATGGGAGTTCTCGTCGAGGTAGTTGATGGTCGCCGTGCTGCCCGGTGAGCCCCAGACCTCGAGCGTGATCGTCTTGGCGTTGAACTGGTCGAGCACCTCGCCCGAGGTGCCACCACCGAACGAGCCCTTGTGAACGCCGAAGACGCCGTGCAATCGGTATACGACGAATCCCGACACCGCGACGACAGCTGCGACCGTGAGCACCAACCAGAAACGTCCCAACAGCCCCTTTTTCTTGGCGCGCTGCGGAGCGACGCCTTTGCCCTCCCCGCCGGCGGAGCCCTGCTTCTTCAGCGGCTCGGTCCTTGCCTCAGTCGTCGTCATGGGCAGTCCAAGTCCTTCCCGTCTTCGCCCGGTTGGAGTTCGCCAAGCCATGGCTCCCCTGCCTCCTTGTTCATGGCTTCTCCGCGATGAGGCCGACGCACGTCGCGGTCAGCAGGCGGGTGAGGGCCGAGGCGAAGTCCAGATTCCATTCGGGCGGCACCACTTCCGGCTCCTCGGCGTAGGCGTCGGTGAGGCGCTCCGGCGGGTTGGCCACCTGCCATAGCGTGGCCGCCAGCGAGTACGCCGCCAGCAGGATGTCCAGCGACCCCGAGCGGCCGAGTTCCGGCAGCGCGTTCTCGATGGAATCGGCGAGAGAGAGCGTGGCGGCCGTGCTGATCCGCTTGACCTCGACCACCCTCTCGGCGTCCACCTCGTGCTCGAGGTGCAGGTGCAGGTTGGCCAGCAAGTCGCAGAACAGCGGGTCGTCGGCCAGGGCATCGGCCAGCGTCTCGGCGATTCGCGACGGCGACTTCGGGCCCGGCTTGGCCAACTTCTCGGACACGGTGGTCGACCAGCGCACCCACCCCTCTGCCGACAGGTGCAGCAGAACTTCCTTGTGCGAGCTGAAGTAGCGGCGGACCGCGGAGTAGTGGATGCCGGCCCGGCTGGCGACGGCGGTCAGGGTGACCGATGCGACGCCCGTCTCGAGCGCCAGCGAGCGCGCGGCTTCCACGAGTGCCTCCGCACGTTGGCGCTTCTTCTCCTCGGTGCGGGCGCGCTGGAAGGTGAGTTGCGCCACCGCCAGAGCGTAACGCACGTTGTGTGATTTGTATAACGCACGGGGCGTGATTTGCACCGTGCCACATTGAACCTTCCCGGCCGGGTAAAGGTGTATGTAGGTATGCACACCATCGCGCTCATCGGCTTCCTCGGCGGCCTCATCACCGGCATCTCGCCGTGCATCCTGCCGGTGCTGCCGGTGCTTCTGCTATCGGGCGCGGGCAGCACCCGGGGGCTCAGTGCCGCCGCGCGGCCCTACCTGGTGATCGCCGGCCTGGTGTGCAGCTTCTCGCTGGCCACGCTGGTCGGCTCCGGGCTGTTGACGGCGCTGCACCTGCCGCAGGACGCGATCCGGTGGGCGGCCCTGGTGGTGTTGGTGCTGATCGGCCTCGGGTTGATCTTCCCGCCCCTGCAGCACCTGATCGAGCGGCCGTTCGGCTACCTGCCGCAGCGGCAAATCGGCGCCAACGCAGACGGTTTCGGGCTCGGATTGACCCTGGGCGCGCTGTATGTGCCGTGCGCGGGCCCGGTGCTCGCGGCGATCGTGGTCGCCGGCGGCACGCAGACGATCGGGGCCGGCGCGTTGGTGCTGACCGGGACGTTCGCGCTGGGCAATGCGCTGCCGCTGCTGGCGTTCGCGCTGGCCGGGCGGCGCGTCGCCGAACGTGTCGCCGCGTTCCGCCGCCGCCAGCGCGCGATTCAGGTCGCCGGCGGGATCATGATGGTGGTGCTGGCCGTGGCGCTGGTCTTCAACCTCCCCGCGATGCTGCAGCGCGCGATCCCGGACTACACGACGGCGATGCAGAACGAGATCGGTGGCAACGAACTCCAGCGCACTCTCAACCCCGCCGCGGCGACGCCGCCGCCCGGGTCCGGCGGCTTGCGGCTGAGCCCGGCCGGGGTCAGCGCCAGCGGCGCGCTGACCAACTGCATGGACGGCGCCACCCAGTTGCAGCAGTGCGGCCCGGCACCGGCGGTCGGCGGGGTCACGGGGTGGCTCAACACCCCGGACGGCAAACCGCTCGACGAGGCGGCGGTGCGCGGCAAGGTGGTGCTGATCGACTTCTGGGCGTATTCGTGCATCAACTGCCAGCGGGCCATCCCGCACGTGGTCGATTGGTACAACCGGTACCACGACGCGGGGTTCGTCGTCATCGGGGTGCACACCCCCGAATACGCCTTCGAACGGGTGCCCGCCAACGTCGCCAGCGGCGCCGCCGCGTTGCACATCACCTACCCCGTCGCCCTGGACAACGACTACACCACCTGGAACAACTACCAAAACCTTTACTGGCCGGCCGAATACCTCATCGACGCGAACGGAACGGTCCGGCACACCAAATTCGGTGAAGGCGACTACGACGGCACCGAGAAGCTGATCCGCGAGCTGATCGCCGACGCCCGTCCCGGCGCCCGGCTGCCCGCGCCGACGCAGTCGCCGGACACCACGCCCCGGACCCGACTCACGCCCGAGACCTACCTCGGGATCGACCGGGCCCGAAACTACGGTGGCGCAGGCGATTACAAGTCGGGTGCGTTCGGCTACCCGCCGCAGTTGGCCGGCGACAGGTTCGCGCTGACCGGCCGGTGGAAGCTCGACGACCAGGGCGCCACCGCCGACAGCGACGACGCGGCCATCCGGCTGAACTACACCGCCAAGGACGTCTACGTCGTCGTCGGCGGGACGGGCACGCTCACGGTGACGCGGGACGGGACGACGACGACGACTCCGATCGGCGGGCCGCCCACCCTGCACCGGGTCGTGGCCGACCCGGAGGCGCGCAGCGACCAGCTCGACATGCGGGTCAGCCCTGGGCTGCAAGTCTTTTCGTTCACCTTCGGCTAGCCGGCGGGTTTCTTCCGCAGACTGCCCAGCATCGCGACGAGCACGCCGGCGATCGCCAGGGCCACGCCCGTGAGCAGCGCCAGGTTGAGCCACTGGTGCAGGCCCGCCTCCGCGTGGTCGACCATGACCTCGGCGATGCGGCGGACGTCGCCGGTGGTGTGGTTGAGCGCGGCATCGACGCGGCGGCCGGCGATCTCGATGCCCGCCCACCCGCCGGCGCCGACCAGCAGCGCGGAAACCCCCAGGCTCGTGAGCGCCTTGCCGCGGCGGCGGGTGGCGGCCAGCGTCAGCACGGCACAGATCACGCTCAGGGCCGCCGCGCCGACGCTGACCCACGGCCCCCAGGTGGCGAGCGGGCTGAGCTGCCCCGGCCGCAGCGAGCGCGGCGTCGACGCCGTCAGCGGAACGCTCAGCGTCGCAGGCACTTTCACGTTGTGGCTGCTCAGTATCCGCTGCAGCGAGGCGTCCTCGAGCATCGGTGCCACGTCGATCGCCCACGATCCACCGGCCCCGTCGGCGCTGAACAACCAGCGGTGCGCCGTCCGGTTCGCCCTGGCGAACAGCGCCGGAAACGCCGGCCCGGCCGTGAACGCGGCGGCGGCCTGGTGCAACTGCGCCGCGTCGACCGGCCGGCGTCCCCCGGTGCGATCCGCGATGAGCGCCATCGCGCGGTTGGTCAGCTCGTCCGCGGCCGCGGACTGCAGCGCGGGATCACCCGCGGCCCGCTGGGCCAGCGCGGCGTAGCCAGCCTCACTGACGACGTTGCACTGCAGCCACGCAGCCGGGATCGCCACGGCCAGCGAGACGGTCGTGGCCAGCCACAGCATCGCCCGCAAGACCGCGGCCACCAATCGCACGTCGCGAAAACCCAAGCCCTAGGGCGCGATTCCGCGCACGTACGCGGCCTGCCCCAGGTGTTGGGCGCAGTCGTCGATGATGCTCACCAACCGGGCACTGGCGGTCACCGGCGGGTCCCAGTTGGTGTCGACCACCCGCTGAAGTTCGGCGGCGGTCACGCCGGCGACGTACTCGAGGGTCAGCCTGTGCACCGCGTGGTAGTAGCCGGACAGCAGGTCAGCGGGCGCCTTGACCTTGCCGACCTGCTCCGGGCCGTGCCCGTAGCCGGTGTCGTTGCGCGGCAGGTCGAGCGCGAACCGGTCCGCCCAGCCGTCGCGCAGCCACACCTGCTCGACGCCGGCCACGTCGGCCAGCTGGATGTCCTGCACCCGCGCACTGTGCCAGAGCAACCAGGCGATGCTGTTGGCGTGCGGGGTGACTCGATAGTTGGCGACCTCGTCGGTCAACCCGTCGGCGATTCCGTCGACGTGTTCGATCAACCGGGTGAAGGCATCGCGGAGCAGTTCTTGGGCGGCGGAGTCGGGGCTGGAGGTGTTGGCCATACCCGCGACATTAGATCCTGGCACCACCCGCGGGCGCGGTCGTAGATTATTTGAATGACCTACGACCTCATCATCCGCAACGGCACCATCGTGGACGGGCTGGGCGGTGAGCCGTTCGTCGGCGACGTCGCGGTGCGAGACGGCGTCATCGCGGCGGTGGGCGCCGTCAACGGGGAAGCCGCACGCCGGGAGATCGACGCCACCGGGCTGCTGGTCACCCCGGGCTTCGTCGACCTGCACACCCACTACGACGGGCAGTCCATCTGGTCGGAACGCCTGACGCCGTCGTCGGCGCACGGGGTGACCACCGTGGTCATGGGCAACTGCGGGGTGGGCTTCGCCCCGTGCCGCCAGGAGGACCACGACGTGCTCGTCGACGTGATGGCCGGCGTCGAGGACATCCCCGGCGTCGTCATGACCGACGGCCTGCCCTGGACATGGGAGACGTTCCCCGAATACCTGGACGCGCTGGACGCCGGCCGGCGTGACATCGACGTCGCCGCGTACCTGCCGCACTCCCCGCTGCGGGTCTACGTGATGGGCGAGCGCGGCGCCAACCGCGAGCCGGCCACCGCCGAGGACCTCGCCAAGATGCGGGCACTGGCCAAGGAGGCGATCGAGGTCGGGGCGCTGGGCTTCGCGTCGTCCCGGTTGACCATCCACAAGACGGAAAGCGGTTCGCCCATCCCGAGTTACGACGCCGCGCGCGAGGAGATCGAGGAGATCGCCCGCGGTGTCGTCGACGGGGGCGGCGGCCTGCTGCAGTTCGTGCCGGACATCCCGGCCGGCGGCTACGAACCGGTGCTGCAGATGGTGTTCGACGTGGCCGAGGACGTCGGCCTGCCGCTCACGTTCACGCTCGTCGTCGCCAACGCCGGCGACCCGACCTGGCCGGACGCCATCACCATGATCGAGAAGGCCAACGCGGCGGGCGGTGACATCACCGCGCAGCTGCTTCCGCGTCCGATCGGGTTGATCATCGGGCTGCAGCTGTCCGCCAACCCGTTCGTGCTCTACCCGAGCTACCGGGAGATCGCCCACCTGCCGCTGGCCGAGCGGGTCGCCGAGATGCGCAAGCCGGAGGTGCGCGCCCGCATCCTGGCCGACAAGCCCGGCGTCGGTCATCCGATCCTGTACGTGGCGCAGATGTGGGACTGGATCTTCCCGCTGGGCGACAACCCGGACTACGAGCCGGACCCGTCGACCAGCGTCGGGGCGCGGGCCCGGGCCCGCGGCGTCGACCCCATGGAGGAGGCCTACGACCGGCTGCTCGACGACGACGGCCGCGCCATGCTGCTGGTGGCCACCAGCAACCTGCAGGGCAATTCGCTGGACACCGTCGGGGAGCTGCTGCACCGCGACGACGTGGTGCTGGGGCTCGGCGACGGCGGCGCGCACTACGGGATGATCTGCGACGCCAGCTACTCGACATACTTTCTTGCGCACTGGGCCCGCGACCGCAAGCGCGGGCGGTTCACCGTGCCGGAGGCCGTCCGCGAACTCACCTCGGTGCCGGCCCGCATCGCCGGGCTGGGCGACCGGGGCCGCATCGCAGTCGGGTACAAGGCCGACCTCAACGTCATCGATCACGCCGCGTTGCGGCTGCATAAACCGGTCATCGCCTACGACCTGCCGGCCGGCGGGCGGCGCCTGGACCAGACCGCCGACGGGTACGTCGCCACCGTCGTCGCCGGCGAAGTGATCGCGGAGAACGGCGTGCCGACCGACTCCCGTCCCGGCAAGTTGGTCCGCGGGCGGCAGCCCAGGCCAGCAGCCGCGCAATAACGCCACCAAAACGGCCAGATCCCGGGTAAGTTGAGCCGGTGACGAGCCCGCATTTTGCGTGGTTGCCGCCAGAAGTGAACTCGGCACGAATCCATTCGGGTCCCGGAGCCGGGCCGCTGCTTGCTGCCGCGGAAGCCTGGGACGGCCTTGCCGAGGACCTGGCATCGTCAGCCTCGTCGTTTTCTTCGGTCACGTCAAATCTCGCCAGCGGGTCCTGGCAGGGCCCGTCGTCGGCGGCGATGATGGCCCTCGCCACGCACTACGTGAGCTGGCTCAGCGCGGCGGCGGCGCAGGCGCAGGCGGTGTCCAGTCAGGCCTCCGCCGTCGCGGCCGCGTTCGAGGGCGCCCTGGCGGCGACGGTGCAGCCGGCGGTGGTCGCCGCCAATCGCGCACTCGCCCACGCGTTGTCGGCCACCAATCATCTGGGCCAGAACACCCCTGCGATCGCCGACATCGAGGCCGCCTACGACCAGATGTGGGCGTCGGACGTGGAAGCGATGTACGGCTACCACGCCGACGCGTCGGCGGCCGTGGAGAAGTTGGCACCCTGGCAGCAGGTTCTGCAGAACCTCGGTTTCCACTTCAGCAGCAGCGGCCAGCTCACCTTCGGCCTCCCGGCGGCGCGGGTTCCGCGCACGCTCTAGCGCCCCGCCCCCGCGCCTATCCTGGAGCACCATGCGCACGAAGAAGAGGGTGGACATCGAGCGGCTCGGGGCCGCTCTCCCCGACTACCCGTACGCTTACCTGGTCACCGTGGACGACGACTACCGCGTGCACACCGTGACGGTCGAGCCGCAGCTGCGCGACGCGACACTCGACGTCGGCCTCATCGGCGGCCGCACCCGGCAGAATCTGGCCCAGCGTCGCGACGTCACCCTGCTGTGGCCCCCGGGCGAGCCCGGCGGCTATTCGCTGATCGTCGACGGCACGGCCGAGGTGACCGAGGCCGGGGACGCGGTGCGCCTCGATGTGGTGCCTACCCGCGCGCTGCTGCACCGCGACGCCGACCCCGACTCGCCGGAGGCGGCCAAGGGCTGCCTGCACGACTGCGTGGTGTTCTCCCTGCCGGCCTAGGGTGCGCCACGGCGGTCGCCGAGTGTGGGCCCTGTGTACGTCCCCAGACCGGAATTCGTCCACAGCCCCCACACTCAACGCACGAAAAAGCCCGGCCCCCAGGGGGACCGGGCTCTTTCGTTGACTTTCTAGAAGTCCATGCCGCCCATGCCGCCGGTCGGGTCGCCCGCGGGAGCGGCCGCCTTCTCCGGCTT
>NZ_LZJG01000315.1:0-16613 GCF_001667785.1 Mycobacterium sp. E3247
GCTTCCCGCGACACCACCTTGTATTCGGTGAGCCACCCGTCCTGCCCGCTGCCGTAGCTGTCGGAGTTGGCGGTCGTCGGCATCCCCGCGGCGATCTCTGACGAACGGGCGGCGACGCTGCCCTGCGCCGGGGTCACGGCGTGGAACGCGCTCGGCGGACCCAACCCGGTTCGGGCGGGCCAGACGGTGCTGACCCTTGGATCGGGCGGCGTGTCGGTCTTCGCGTTGCAGATGGCCAAGGTGTTGGGCGCCCGGGTCATCGCGACCACCTCGAGTCCACGAAAGGCCGAGACTCTGCGGGAGCTCGGCGCCGAGGAGGTCATCAACTACCGCAGCAACCCGAGCTGGGGCGAACAGGTGCGTGACGTGACCGAAGGACGCGGTGTCGACCGCGTCGTCGAAGTCGGCGGGCCGGCCACCATCGAGCAGTCGTTGCGGGCGGTCGCCGTCGGCGGAGAGGTCACGCTGATCGGCTTCCTCAGCGACGACAACCCCGGCGTTGACTATTTTCTGCTGAGGGGTCGCGGTGCGACAACACGCAGCATCACTGTCGGCGACCGCGCCGATTTACAGGATCTCGTCCGCGCCGTGGCCGCGACGGGCCTCACGCCGGTCATCGACGAGGTTTTCGAGTTCGAGCAGGCCAAATCGGCGTTCGAGCGACTGCGCGATGCCAAGCACGTCGGCAAACTGGTCATCCGGGTGAGCTGAAGGCCCGTGGCGGACCCGTGTCAACGCAAGAGGTCTTTGACCACCTTGCCGGTGGCGTTGAGAGGCAGGGCGTCCACAAACCGTACCGACCGCGGCACCTTGAACCCCGCCATGCGTTCGCGACACCAATCGATCAATTCCTCAGCGCTGACAGCGTCTTTCGCGACGACGAAAGCCTTGCCCACCTGTCCGAGCCGTGCGTCGGGAACGCCGACGACCGCCGCCTGCGCCACGGCCGGGTGGTGCATGAGAAAGCCCTCGATCTCCGCGGGGTACGCGTTGAATCCTCCGACGATGAACATGTCCTTCTTGCGGCCATTGATCCGGAGCCGACCCGAAGAATCCAGACTGCCCAAATCCCCGGTATGCAGCCAGCGCTCATCGTCGATCGCCTCGGCGGTGGCCTCCGGATCGTCGAGGTACCCCTGCATGACGCCGTAGCCGCGGACCAGCACCTCGTCATCGTCGGCGATGCGCACCTCGACCCCGTCGCACGGCAGGCCCGCAGTGGTGGCCACGTCCTCGAACGAATCGCCGGGCCGGGACAGGGTGACGTTGCCGGCCTCGGTGAGCCCGTATCCGGTCATCAGCGTCTGGAAGGGCAGTTCGCCGTGGATGCGGCGGACCAGTTCGACGGGGATGTCGGCGGCTCCGGTCACGCCCGCCCGCAACGTCGCCAGCTTGGCTTTGTCGGTGACCGTCAGCAGCGAGTGATACAGCGTCGGTGGACCCGGCAGCATCGTGACACGTTCGTGTTCAATGAGATTCACCACCGTGTCGACGTCGAAAACCGCGACCGGCAGCATCGTCGCGCCGCGGAGAAACGACGTGACGAGCCCCGCTTTGAGCCCGAACGTGTGGAAGTACGGGTTGATCTGCAGGTAGCGGTCGCCTTCGCGCAGGTCGGCGAGCGTCGCCCATTCCTCGTACATCCGCAGCGTCTGGCGATGATTCATCATCGCGCCCTTCGGGCGGCCGGTTGTGCCCGAGGTGAAGATGATGTCCGAGACGTCGCTTCCGCTCACCGTCCGCTCGAACGGTGAACCGCTGGAAAGGAAGTCGGACTTCAGATCGATGACGGGCGTGCCCGCCGGCGCGGTGAAGTCCTGGCCCAGGAAACCCTTCTGAACCAGGACGGCCTTCACCCCGCTGCGGGCGATGATGTCGCCGGCTTCTTCCGTTTTGAACCGGGTGTTGACCGGCACCAGCACCCCGCCCGCGGTGAGCAACCCGAACGCGGCGATGATCCACTCCGCGGAATTCGGCGCCCAGACGGCGACGCGGTCACCCCTGTCGACGCCCAGTTCGGCAAAAGCGCCCGCCGCGCAACGGATCCGCTCGACCACCTCCGAGAAGGTGAGGCGCAGCGGACCGTCCACGACCGCTTCCGCGTCGCCGAAGCGGTCCGCCGCGCTCAAGACCATCTCGGGGATGGTCTGCCAGTTCGTCACACCGTGACGAGCCGGCCGAGGTTTCCGCCCATGATCTTCGCCTGGTCTTCGACAGGCAGGTGCGACAGCGCATTGATGTAGTACGTCGGCTCCGCGAGCCCCTCCGGGTGCGGCCAGTCCGAGCCGTACAGCACCTGGTCCACGCCGACGAGGTTGATCAGATCGTCGATGCCCTCCTCGAAGAAGGGGCTGACGTGGATCCGGTTCTTGACGGTTTCGACGGGGTCGCTCGGGAATGCCTCCGGGGCCTTCCGGAACACCTCGGCCAGGCCGTCGAGCAGCGGGGTCATCCACTTCGATCCGGCCTCGACGATCGCGACCTTCAGCTTGGGATGACGGTAGAGCGCGCCGTGGATCACCCACGAGCCCACCGCATCCTGGATCGGCCGCCACTCGTTGAGGATGCCCATCGCATTGGTCTGGAACGGCAGCATCTCCTGGTCGGCGCCGTCCCACTCGGAGGTGTACCGGGAGTATCCGCTGTCGGACGAGTGCATGCCGACCAGCAGGTCGTACTCGACGACACGCTCCCAGAACGGGTCGAACTCTGGCAGCGCGAACGAGCGGGGGCCGCGGAAGCCGGGGACCGGAGCCGGGCGGATCAGGATGCACCGGGCGCCGCGCTTGACCACCCACTCCAGCTCCTCGATCGCCTTCTCGACGATCGGCAGGGTGATCACGGGGGTGGTGAAGATGCGGTTCTGGTAGTTGAAGCCCCAGACCTCGTCGAGCCACTGGTTCAGCGCGTGGATCAGGACGTGAATGGCGACCGGGTCGTCGCGCAACCGCTCCTCGATCAGGCTGGCCAGCGTCGGGAACATCAGCGTGCGGTCCAGGCCGAGCTCGTTCATCTTCTCCAGCCGCGGACCGGGCTCGAAGAACGCCGGGATCGCGCGCATCGGCTCGCCGAACAGCTCGCGCTTGCTCTTGCCCTCGGGGTTGCCGTACTTGAAGTACTCCTCCCAGGCGCCCGGCCTGGCGACGACCTCGAAGGTCGGGTTGGGGATGTAGTTGCTGATCACGCCGCGCAGCGCGATCTTGGTGCGCCCGTTGATCTGCACGTACTGGACGTAGTCCTTGTACTCCTTGGGCAGGTACTTGGTCAGCGCCTCCGGCGGCTCGTAGAGGTGATTGTCCGCGTCAAAGAGCGGAAACGGGACGTCCTCCCGATGCGACAACTGGCCCATGAAATCCTCCTTCGCGAATTATGAGAATACTATTCTCTCAGGGCGTCGAACCGCAACGGGCCCCGCCCTTGCGCGGGGACCGGTCAGCAGGTGGCGATGATTTTGAAGGTCGCGGTGGTTGGCTCGTTGGGCTTGTCGGACCTGTAGCCGTGCGCGGTGCCGGTGATGGTGAACCTGTCTCCGCTCAGCCTGGTATCCGCGTCACCCTCTCCGCCCCGCGAGTACATGCCGGTGAAGCCGTTGACGTTGCGGATGTGTACCGACTCGGCGCTGACGGCCTCCGCTTGCTCGTCGACGACGACTCTGGCTCCGGCGAAATCGCCGCCGATGTCGATCGTCCGGGTCCATTGCAGTTGACCGCACTTGACGACGTTGAACTTCGTCTCGCTTCCGTTGACCGTCACCGAGGCGGTGCTGGACAGCCGGGTGGGCGGCCGCGGAGTGCATGCCGCGATCATCGTGACGGCGAGCGCCGCCACGACCGCGGCCGCGATTCGATCCCGCAAGGGGTACCCCTGTCTTCGCTGACGGATAGCGCTTCGGCCTGCAGCGACGATGTTATTCTCTGCACTTCAGACAGATGCCGATATCGTCTGTTCTCGTCCGAGGAGCGATGCCGCATGGTGGACCTGGAGATCGACGACGGGCTGGCTGTGCTGACCATCGATCGGCCTCACGCGCGCAACGCCATCGCCCTGGACACCATGCAGCAGCTCGAAAAGGCGCTCGACGCGGCGGCGGGCGCCAGGGCGCTGGTGATCAAGGGCGCGGGTGATCGGGCTTTCGTGTCCGGTGGCGACCTCAAGGAGCTGCGCGCGCTGCGCACCGAAGAGGATGCGGCGGCGATGGCCAAGCGGATGCGCGCGATCTGCGATCAGCTCGCCGGCTTCCCCGCTCCGGTGATCGCCGCGCTGAACGGTCACGCCTTCGGTGGCGGCGCCGAGGTCGCCGTTGCGGCCGACATCCGGCTGGCGGCCGACGACGTCAAGATCGCCTTCAATCAGGTCGAGCTGGAGATCATGCCGGCCTGGGGCGGCGCCGAGCGGCTGGCCGAACTCGTCGGAAAGAGCCGGGCGTTGTTGCTGGCAGGCACCGGAACCGCCCTCACCGCGGAGGAGGCCGAGCGAATCGGCTTGGTGGACCGGGTGTTGCCGCGCGCCAAGTTCGACGAGGGATGGCAATCCATCGCGAGGTCGCTGGCTCGCCACCCGGCAACCGAGATCAAGCGCGTAATCAGCGGAGTTTCGGCGGACGAAGCGATAGCATCCTTTGCGCGGCTGTGGGTTGCCGACGCGCACTGGCGGGCCGCGGAGCGGGTCATGAACCGCACCATGAGTGCGCGGCGGGCGGCCGGAGGAGCGAGATGAGGGGCAGACTGGCGGGCGCGACGACGCTATCGGTGCTGCTGGTGAGTGCGACCAGTTCCCTCGTGAGCGCCGGCCATGCCCGGGCCGACGACCCGGTCATGCATCACGTCAAATACACCGTGACCGCGAAGAATCCGATCTACACCGACATCTATTACCTGGACCACCAGCCGGAGAAATTCTCCGATTACAGCCACAACCCTTACTCGTTCACGCCGCACGTCGATGTCGACCTCGGCCCCGGCACGCCGTGGAGCTTCGACCTGGACATGTCGAACCCCGACGATTACGCGATGGTCGTGGCGAGCACGGGTACGGAGCCCGGCACGCCGGGGCTTCACTGCGATCTGGCGGTCGACGGGGCCGTGGTCGTATCCAAGGACGGCCCCAAAGGCGTGCTCTGTTCGCTGCGCAACTGGTGAACAACCCAGGTCTGCGGCACACCATCAATCGGCTGCGGCTCGCCTTCGAGGCGCCGCAGGTGCTCTTCGACTAGTTGCACCGTTTCGGCGTGACCACCGGACATGCCGATCGCCCGCTCAAGAACCAGGAATCTGGACAAGCTGGACATGAGCACGGTAACCACGACCGGCGGCATCTCGTCTTTAGCCACCCCATACCGCTGCAGGGCGGCCGTCACCGCTTGCCGTTCCTCTTCACGCAAACGTTCTGCGTAGTAAGCGATTTCGGCTCGCAATTCCTTGCGGTGGTTGGCCAGCGCCATGAATTCCATGGAAATCCGGGTAAATGCGGGATCGGTGCCGAATCGCCACAACGCCCACAACGGCTGCGGCGACTTCATCAGCTGCGCGTGCACCGCGAGCGCTTCTTCGCCGCGGCGGCGGAACACCTCGAGGAAGAGCTCCTCCATGGTGCGGAAGTAATAGTGCACCAGTTGCGGCTTAAGCCCCGCCTTGTTCGCGAGGCGGCGGGACGTGACCGCGGCGTAGCCCTCGTCGAGCATCAGCCGCTCGGCCGCGTCGAGCAGCAGACCGCGATTCTTCGCGTCCGGCGCCCCGATCCTGCGGACCGATGTCATCCCGCTACTCCGTCCCTCCCGATCGCGTGGCGACCACGGAAATCGTAGCGCGGCACGGCGTTGTGACCTTGACCACGACATTACCGCCGTGCTAAGCAGGTGCTCAGCAGATTCTCGAAACGGGGGCGGTTTCGCATGCCGACGAACCCCACCGGTAAACCCAGCCCAGGGAGACGCACATCCGATGAGTAACTACGAGTCGATCGACTTCTTCACCGATCCGTCTCTGGTCCCCGATCCCCACCCCTACTTCGACTACCTGCGCAGTCAGAATCCGGTGCTGCGGCTGCCCCATTACGGCGTCGTCGCCGTCACCGGATACGACGAAGCCTGCGAGGTCTATAAGGACCCCGAGACGTTTTCCAACATCGTCGCCCTGGGCGGGCCGTTCCCCCCGTTGCCCTTCCAACCCGAAGGCGACGACATCAGTGCCCAGATCGACCAGCACCGCAGCTTTTTCCCGATGAACGAGCACATGGTCACCATGGATCCGCCGGACCACACCAAGGCGCGATCGGTGCTGGCGAAGCTGCTGACCCCCAGCCGGCTGAAGCAGAACGAGGAATTCATGTGGCGCCTCGCCGACCGTCAGCTCGACGAGTTCCTGCGCAACGGCGAGTGCGAGTTCATCGCCGAGTACTCAAAGCCGTTCGCCACCTTGGTGATCGCCGACCTGCTGGGCGTGCCGGAATCCGACCACAAGGAGTTCCGCAAGGTCTTGGGCGCCGACCGCCCCGATGCGCGGGTGGGTGCGCTGGACCACGAGTCGGTCGGCATCAACCCGCTGGAGTGGCTCGACGAAAAGTTCTGCACCTACATCGAGGATCGGCGACACGAGCCACGCAACGACGTCCTGACCTCATTGGCTTCGGCGAAGTACCCCGACGGCTCGACGCCGCCCGTCATCGAGGTCGTCCGCTCGGCGACGTTCCTCTTCGCCGCCGGCCAGGAAACCACCGCCAAGCTGCTCAGCGCGGCGCTGCAGGTACTCGGGGACCGGCCGGACATCCAGCAAGAGCTGCGCGACGACCGCGGCCTGATTCCCGGATTCATCGAGGAATCGCTGCGGATGGACAGCCCCGTCAAGAGCGATTCACGACTGGCCGTCAAGAAGACCGCCATCGGTGGGGTCGACATCCCTGCCGGCACCGTGGTGATGGTGCTCCCGGGTGCGGCCAATCGCGACCCGCGCCGGTTCGACAACCCGCACGAATTCAACCTGCACCGACGAAACGTGCGCGAACACATGGCGTTCGCCCGCGGCGTCCACTCGTGCCCCGGCGGACCGCTCGCCCGGGTCGAGGGCCGCGTCTCGATCGAGCGCCTGCTGGACCGGATGTCGCACATAGAGATCGACGAAGCCCACCACGGTCCGAGCGCCGACCGCCGCTACACCTACGAGCCGACGTACATCCTGCGCGGCCTGAGCGAACTGCACCTGAGGTTCACGACCGCCGACGCGGTCGCGGTCGCAGGCTGAATCACAGGCTCATGCCGATGAAGTACGAGCCGAGCAGGGCGGCGGCCATGACGACCACCCACGCGTCGGTCAGTCGGCACAGCAGGACCGGAGCGTTCCGAACCTCCATGAACTCGCGAAAAATGATGCGCACCTTGATGAGTGCGATCACGATGACGCTCGAGGTGACCACCGCGCGGGATTTCAGCGCTCCACCGGCGGAATGGTCTATCCATAGGTAGGCCAGCGTCAGCGACGCCAGGATCAGCCATACCACCAGTAGCCGCTTGTTGAACTTGATTCCGATCACCTCACCACGTACAGCAGCGCGAAGATGAGCACCCACAGGAAATCAACGGTGTGCCAATAGGTGGCACACGTTTCAATATTTTCCTGGGCCGTCCGCTCCCGGCGCGCCTGTGCGCGCAGTTGGTAGACGACGACACCGAGGGCGACGAAGCCGATCAGCAGGTGCACGAAGTGAATGCCGGTGAGGAAGAAGTAGTAAGTGAAGAAGTCGTTGCTGCCCAGGCCATTTCCCGCGTGCACCAGCCGAGCCCACTCGAACACCTTGAAGAACAGGAACACCGCAGCGAATGCGGCCGTGACGAACACGTCTCGCAGCGCCACACGATAGGCGCCGGCACGGGCGGACTGGACACAGCGGGCGACCGACCACGAGCTCAGCAGCAGGACAAGGGTGTTGAAAACCCCGATGCGCAGGTCGAGCTGCGCCTGTGAGTGCAGGAAGAGCTCCGGGTTGCGAGCGCGGGAGAACAGGTAGAAGCCGAAATATGCGGTGAAAATCAGGGTCTCGAACAACACGAAGGCCCACATGTCCGGCTGGCCCGGGACGAACCTGGCCCGTGGGTCCCCGTCGGTCATGTCGGTCATCACGCAGCCGCCTCTTTTCGCGGCAGGTCCGGCAGGCGCCCGGTACCGAAGTCTTCGCGGCGGATCATGTGAAACAGCATGACGATGAAAGTGACTTGGTAAACGCCGAATACGACCATGTCCAGCCACCAGGCGATCTCGCCATCCCACGCGAACACGCCACGCCGAAAGATCCAGCACGGCGCCACCACCACCTCGGTCAGCGCGTTGCACAGGTTCAGATAGCCGAACCACTTGGGGAACACGCGGTTCCTGTCGAGCAGGATCGCGACCATCCAGATCAGCGAGCCGATCAGGAACACCCCCATCGTGCCGTCGAAGGACAGGAAGGCGAAGTCGTAAAGCCAACCGATCGCTTCGGGGTCGCGCTCGGGTCGCAGCGTGCCGACGATCAGCGCGATGTTGAGCAGCAGCATGCCGGGAACCGCACTGAGCGAATAGATGAGCAGATACGAATACCCAAAGGCTCGGCTGACCGACATGCGCCGCATCGAGTATGCGATCAGGGCGTTGTTGACCGCGATCATGCCGCTGATGGCGAAGATGATGCCGAAGCCAACCGGTATCCCGAGACGGCGTTCGGAGAACCAGTGGAGCTGTGTGGCGAGGTCCCAGGTGGGCTCCGGTGGGGGCTGGACTTGCGCCACGATGAAGAACATCGGGAAGAAGATGTTGTAGAACAGCATGAGCGTCCCCCACGCGAACCACAGTTCCCGTTTGGGGTTGTGCCTCACGTGCCAACGGATTCGGCGAGGCAGGGCTCCAGCGGGGGGCGGCGGTGGGGACGTCGGCGGTGTGATCACCGCGCTCATGCGTTGACCAGTTGGTCTGGCCGCCCGTGGGTCTCGGCGCGCTCGCGATAAACGGTGCGCCCCAAGACGACGCCCATCACGACGATCCAGACGGCAATCGCGACGTTCTTCACCCAGAACGACAAGAAGCCGTCCCATGCCAGCGGTCCGGTCAGCGAGACGCCGACGAACGCCGCGGGCACCAGCGCGGCGGCCACCAGAAGGTTGAAGTGAGCCACCCAGCGGCCGAACACCGGGCTCGGCTGATCGTCGAAATAGATTGCCACGGCGAGTATCACGCTCTGCCCGATCAGGAAGGGCACGAGGATCGTGAACGTGATCCAGCCGAAATCGTTGAGCAGCTGAGTGAGCCCCGGGCTCCGCTCCGGCCGGAAGGCGGCCAGCAGCCAGCAGACGTTGGCGACGAGGAACAGGGTCGGACCGCCGGCCGCGCAACCCAGCATCGCGTAGGAGAAGATCGGCGTTCGGTGCGCCATCCTGCGGAGCTGCAGCACGATCAAAGCCAGAATCGGGACTAGGCACACCCCGAACCAGTTGAACAGGATCATGCTGTATCGAATCTCCGGGAGATGCGCCGGATCGCGGTAGAACGCGGCGACCTGTTCCGCCGGCATCGTCGGTGACATCGGCGGGTTGAAACCCGGGAAGAGAAAGAACGCGGCGATCCAAATGATCAGGGCGGCGGGCAGACTCCACAGCAGGATCAGCTCACCGTCGGTCCGCCGCAGCGGCGCCCGCGTCGTGCCCCGACCCTGAGTAACTCCACCGTCGGCGTCGGACATCAGCACCCCTCCCCTACGAGATCGGCCACCCACACGCCCAGTCAGCGAAGCTAGCCGATCGGCTAGCTTCGAGTCAATAGCATCGTCTAGTCTCTGTGCGTGGGCACAGCGCGGGAGCAGGTCAACGGTGGGCAATTCCGGCTGATCGAGCACAGCGCGGCCCGGACGCGGGTGTTGGATGCCGCGTTGGAGCTTTTCGCCGCGCACGGTGTCAGCGGTACGTCGCTGCAGATGATCGCCGACGCCGTCGGGATAACGAAAGCCGCTGTCTACCACCAGTTTCGGACCAAAGAGCAGATCGTCATCGCCGTGACCGAGCGCGAACTCGGCCGGCTCGAGCCGGCCCTCGAGGAGGCCGAAGCATACGACGACGGGCCTCAGGCGCGAGATGCCCTATTGGTGCGGGTGATCGAGATGGCCGTTCGCGACCGCCGGTTGGTGCGCACGCTGCAATTCGATCCCGTCGTCGTCCGATTGCTGGCCGAGCACAAGCCGTTTCAACTTTTCATGGACCGTCTGTACCGGGTATTGCTGAGCGACGCGGGTCTGGACGGGCGGATCGAGGCGGCCATGTTCTCCGGCGCGCTCGCCACCGCTGTCATGCATCCGCTCGTCGCCGACATCGACGACGACACATTGCTCACCAGGGTCACCGATTTGAGCCGGCGCCTGCTCGGCCTGCCTCGGGACGCCCCCGACTGACGAGTGCGGCTATGTGTCGGCGCGCACCCAGGTCATGACACCGTCGTGGGCGAAGCAGACCAGGAACAGTCCGTCCGGCGCCTGCGCGACGTAGTTCTGGTAGTTCTGGCAGGTGGCGCCTTCCTCCTTGACGCCCGCCATCGGTGGTGACCGGAACCATCGCGGCTGGTATCTCCTGGGCGAGCCGCAGAACATCAGCCGTCCGGGCTCGGAGGCGAACGAGACGTATCCGTCGGCGACACCGAAGGCGTAATAGGTGGTGTTCTCACAAGGCGCGCCCAGAACCTGATGCGGCATGATGCCCGGCGTGCAGGCGGGGTAGTCACAGACAGTCGGCCCGGCCGACGATGGCGGCGCGGCCAGCACACCGGCGCCGAGCAACGCGGCGGCCATCGCCACGATGAATCGCACGCGATTACTTTGCCACACCCGAAAAGAAAATTCTCCTGGTTGGAGAAGATCAGCCGGGCAGCACGGCCGCCGGCGCCGGGCCGCGCCGGCGAGGCTCCGCGTCGCCACCCGGGAAGCGCACATTTGCGCATTTGGGAGCCACGATTGCGGCTGACCGATGACGCCGTTGACACCGGTCCCAAGTGATAAGCTCCTTCTCCGTGCACGAACCGGAGGGGCCTGACGCCGACCATTGCGGCGGCCCGGCGGACGTGACCGATCCCGCGGAACCACGGTCGGGCTCAGGGGCCGATCCCGGCGCCATCGCACCCGACACGGACACGGAAGACGAAGTCGCCGAGGCGGAAGCGCGGGCGGCGGAGGCTCGGGCGCGCCTCGCAAGGCTGCGGGCGGCAGCCGAAACCGGCGAGGCGCACGACGACACCGCTTCCCCCGATGTCGAGCAGCGCTCGGCAAAGTCGATCCGGTCACGACTGCGGAGGCCGCGGCGCCCGAGGCGACCGCGGTGGCTCCGACCCCCGTCCCGGAAAGCAATCGCCGCGTCGGTCGGCGTCGTGCTGGCGTCCGGCTCCCTCGCGGCGAGCGGTTACATGGTGTGGCAGCACCGGGCGACCGTGCACAGACAACAGCTCGCGGCGGAAGTCACTGCCGCAGCGCGGCAACGGATCACGGCGCTGATGTCGATCGACGCCAACCATGCCAGGGACGACTACCAGCGCATCATCGACGAGTCCACGGGTGACTTCAAAGCCCAGATGTCTGCGATGTCAGCCATCATGGCCAAGCAGACGGAGGAATCGAAGGTCAGCAGCAAGGCCACCGTCGAAGCCGTAGCTGTCGAGTCGATGAGCGACAATTCAGCGGTCGTACTTGTGGCGGCGAAATCCGATGTCACCAATGCGGACAACACGCATCGGCCACCCGTCGTGTGGCGGATCAGCGTCGCCCTCGCGCGGGACGGCGGTCAGCTCAAAATGTCGAAAGTCGATTTCTTGCAATGACTGTCGAGCATGGTTCGTCGCCGGACGGCACGGAGACGTCGCCGCCCGACGAGGCGGGGTCGGCACCCTCTTCGCCGGGGCCGGCTCGCATCGGCGGACTGGCCGCAATCAAACGCTGGATCGGGCGGTGTGTCGCGAGGTGGCGTTCGATAGTCGCGACGGTGTTGGTCGTTGCGGCGATGGGCGTCGCCGCCGGTCTGTACTTCGTCGTGTACCGGCCGGATCAGCAGGTCTCCGAGGCGGCGGCGCAGCGGGCAGTCCGGGCGGCGTCAGAGGGCTCCGTGGCCGTGCTGTCGTACGCTCCCGACAACCTCGACCGCGATTTCGCCAAGGCGAAGTCATATCTCACCGGTAATTTTCTCGCCTACTACACCAAATTCACAGAACAGATAGCCGCGCTGGCACAGCAGAAGCACGTCACGGAGACCGCCCAGGTCATTCGAGCCGCCGTTTCGGAGCTGCACCCGGATTCCGCGGTCGTGCTGGTATTCATCAACCAGACCGCCACCAGCACGGAGAAGCCCCAACCACAAACGACCGCGAACAGCGCCCGGGTGACGCTGACGAAGGTCAACGGTTCCTGGCTGATCTCGAAGTTGGATCCGCTGTCCTGACCGCTTGCCATTTCGGTTCAATCGCCATTTTGTCGGAGCCGAACCGGTGTTAATCTCATTGCACGAAAAGCAGCACGCAATGTCGATACCGCATTAATAGTGTCGGTTAATTGAAGCGGGTCGAGGAGTACCTGATGCGTTCAGTTCGACCACTCACCGCCGTTACGCTGGTTGCTGCCACCATATTCGGCGGCGTGAGCACGGCGTCCACAGCGCGGGCAACGACCAAGGAAGAAGTGGCCGTCAACGGAACGTTCCGCGCCACGTCCATCGGCGACTGGGCCCAGCGGAACGATCAGTACTTCGGCGAGCCGACGGTCGTTCAGACCTGGACCATCAGCTCGACCTGCGTCACGTTCCAGGAATGCCACGGCACGGTGACCAGCGACCAGGGATGGAGCGCTCCCCTGTACATGAACGACGGGGAGATGTGGAAGGTCAAACGCGAAGTGCGGGACTGGGAGCGGTGTGAGGACGGCACCGCGTTCACCGGGCAGCAGACCTTCTACTTCTACCCGGTGAACGAATACGGCGGATATCAGCTCGGGTCGTCGACCTACGCCGGAAAAGACAAGACGGTCGGCCCGTCCGGTGCCTGCGGGCAAAACCAGTGGCTTGATATCGCAATGCCGTTGCGCCTGGACAAAATAGGCTGACCGGGCGCTCTACTCACTTACTGACTTACTTCCCCCGAGGCGGTCGTCGCGCGACGGGTTCAGGTGGGAAGCATGTCCTGCCACGTCTTGGGCGCCTTCGGGGCAACCAGATCCGACTGCTGGTACAACTTTCCGTCCGGACCGACATAACGACCCGTGCGCGGGTCGTACCGGGCGATGGTGACGGACCGCCCCTGCTTGCCGGCCGCACCGTTGAATGAGCTTGGCGCGGCCTGCTGCCCACCGCCCGCGGCCGCGTCGGGGGGCGCGGCATCGGGAGGAGCGGGCACCGCGGGCGCGGCCGGTGGCGGGGGAAGTTCCCCGGCGGCGGGGACGTCCAGTGGCGCTATGGGCGGAAGGTCGGCCGACATTCTCGACATCGGCGCCAGTGGAGGCGGTCCCGACGACGGCACAGGCGGTACGGCCGCTCCAACCGTGCCCGGTGGTGGATTCTCGCCCCGCGGCCCCGCCGGCGAACCTCGCGGCACCGCCCCCGGCGGAAGTGGGGTTCCCTCCACCGGGCCGAAGATCCTGTCGTTGACGGTCACCCGGTCGTCGGGCGGGACGCCCTGGGCGAGCAGGTTGGGGTCGAGCGGGTAGGGACCGAGGACGTGCTGTTTCATCGCCAACGGCATGTACGGCTTGTCGCTGTTGCAGATTTCGACCGTCGGGGCGCGCTTGCCCGGGTGACCCATACATGGGTAGTTGCGGGCACCACGAACCCCGATCGGCGAATCCTGCGGGAGCTTGCAATACAACCCGTCGGGTGTGTCGATGTCGGTGAGGTCGTCCGGGGATCGCCACGTGTTGGGCGGCATGAAGCCGACCGTGCAGATCGGCGGATCGTCGATCGTGAGCGCGAAGTCGCCCTGGGCGGTGCCCTCGGGATGGTTCGGCGCCGCGGCGGCCTGCTCGATGGCGACGGCCGACGGCAGCAACACCAGCAGCTGCTCCAGCGAGGGGTGGTAGGTGACGCCGATCTGACCGATGGTGGTCAGGTTGGCGAGCAACACCGGCAGCGTCGGTTTGACTTGTGCGAGAAGGCGGGACGCTTCGTTCGCCGCCTCGGGACCGTTTTGCAGGATGGTGCGGAAGTGGGAATCGTTGTTCACCAACACATCCGAGATGCCGGCGAAACTCCGCGCCCACGTCCTGATCGAATCGGCGGTGCGCGCCTGGGTATCCAGGAGCGGCCCGGTGTCTTCGGTGAGGGCCCGGGTGCGATCGACGACGCCGTTGGCGTCGCGGGACAACGTCTGCGACGAATCGATCAGTGACCCCAGGTCGTAACCGGAACCGTTGAAGCCCTGGAACGACTCGTCGAGCAGTTGGCCGAGTTTGGTCTTCGGGATGCTTTGAACCAAGGCGTTGAGCTGGTCGAGCATCGGCCCGACCGGCTGCGGAATCCTGCTGTCGCGCGCGGCGATCACCGAACCGTCGTGCAGGTAGGGCGGCGAATCGGTCTTCGGCCGCAGGTCCACGTACTGTTCACCCACCGCGGAGACACTGAGCACCTCCGCCGTCAGGTCGGCGGGGACCTTCGGTGAAGTGCTCAGCGACAGTGTCGCTTTCGCGCCGGTCGGCGTCAGGCCCACCGACGTCACCTTTCCGAGCTGAACCCCGCGGTAGGTCACGTTGGAGAACCGGTACAGGCCGCCGCTGGCCGGCAGCTCCAGTGTCACCGTCATCCGGCCGATGCCCAGCAGGGTCGGCGCCTGGATGTAGTAGAGGACCATCGCTATCACGCCGATGGTTCCGGCGATCGCGAAAACGGCCAGCTGGATGCGAACGAAGCGCGTCAGCATCTATCCACCCGCTCCCGTTCCGGGCGCCTCTGCAGGCGGCGTGGTTTGACCGAGACTCCCGTCAGGAGCCGGAGCCGCGGCGGGCGGGGGCCCGGGCAGCGGGGCCGCGCTCGGCGGCGGTCCGGGCAGCGGGGCTGCACCCGGCGGGGGCCCGGGCAGCGGGGGGAGGCTGGCCGGGTCGACCCACGGCGGCCTCACCGGGTCATGCATCGGATCATGGGTGTACTGCAGGTAATACGGGTCCCCGGGGGCCGGTACCAACGGCTGGTCCAGCTGCCCCCAGTGCGTCCCCAACATCAGGCCTCGCTTGAGCCGTGGAATCGACAAGTCCAGATCGGCGTGCAGGTTGAAGTAGTCCCCCCGCACCGCACGGTCGACGAAGTTCTGGGTGAACGGGAACACGAACCCGGCCGCGACGGCCGTGCCGAGTTCCGGTCCGACGTCGGCGAGCGCGCGGATGGTCGGCTCCAGGTTCTTGAGGTTCTTGACCAGGTCGGCCTGGGTGTCGTTGACCAACCTGGTGGCGGTGTTGCTGAAGACGCGCAGTTTGTCCAGGGCGGCCGTGAGCCGTGGGCGCTCCTTGATCAGCACATCGAGCGCGGGCGGTATCTTCTGCAGCGCCTGGGTGAGGACGTCGCGCTGGTCGGCGAACGTGGCGGCGAGCCGGTTCAGCGCCTGGATGGAATCGACGAGGTTGTCCCGCTGATCGTCCAGCGTTCCCACGAACGTGTCGAGGCGGGTGATCAGATCACGCACCGCGCCCTCGCGCCCGGACAGGGCGGCGGAGAAGTTGTGGATGATCTCGCCGATCTGTCCCAGCCCGCCGCCGTTGACGACAGCCCCCAGCGACGACAGCGTCTGCTCGGTCGACGGGTAGGCCGATGAGCGACTCAGCGGGATGGTGGCGCCCGGCTGCAGCCGTCCGCTGCCCTGCTGGCCGAGCGGCGTATTGAGCTCCACATGCATCGACCCCAGCAGGCTGGTCTGACCGACGGTGGCCACGACGTTGGCCGGGACGACGACATCGCGCTTCACCGAGATCTCGACGTCGGCGTTCCAGCCTTTCACCCTCATCGCGCCGACACTGCCGACGACGACATCGTCGATCATCACCGGCGAATTCGACTCCATGGTGCCGACATTCGGCAGCTCTACGTGGTAGATGTTGGCCCCCGGCCCGCGTCCGACCGCGCCCGGCAGGGGCAGTGAATTCAGGCCGTGGAAGGCGCATCCCGTCGCCGTCAGCACCACGCAACAGCCCACGGAGAACACCCGGCGCGCCGTGACCCCCGCGATCATTGTTGTGGCCGATCGGCCGGTAGCAGCATGTCCGACGCGCTCTGCGCTGGTGGCGGCGGTGGTGGCGCCTCCGGTGTGCTCGGCGGGGGCGGCAGCGGCATCGCCGCGCCCGGTATCCGCGCGGGCGGCACCGCCCCCGGCGGTCCGACCGGGTCACCGGGCAGGCCGGTGTAGGCCGACACCGCGGGCGGGATCTCGGGCGGTCCGGGTTTCGGGCCCTCGCCGCCGGGGGCCAGACGCTGCTCGCTGTAGAGGATGTTGGACGGGTCCACCGACTTCTGCAGGAAGATGTTGATGGGGATCGGCAGGTTGTTGAAGTTGAGCACGCGCAACCCGGGACCGAGGAACAGCGAGCACAGCTTGCCCGATTCAACGGCGGTGACGTTCTCGATGGCGCCGAGTGCGGTGCAGCCGGGCACGGGC
>NZ_LZJG01000316.1:0-10367 GCF_001667785.1 Mycobacterium sp. E3247
CTGGTCGGTGTCGAGCACCCGGTGGTGCAAACCGGGATGGGCTGGGTGGCCGGCGCCCGGCTGGTGTCCGCGACGGCAAACGCGGGCGGGCTGGGCATCCTGGCATCGGCCACCATGACACTGGACGAGTTGGCGACGGCGATCGGCAAGGTCAAGGCCGCCACCGACAAGCCGTTCGGCGTGAACATCCGCGCCGACGCCGCCGACGCCGGCGACCGCGTCGACCTGATGATCCGCGAGGGCGTCAAGGTGGCGTCGTTCGCGCTGGCACCCAAGCAGGAGCTCATCGCCCGGCTGAAAGAGGCCGGCGTCGTGGTGATTCCGTCGATCGGTGCGGCCAAGCACGCGCGCAAGGTCGCGGCCTGGGGCGCCGACGCGATGATCGTGCAGGGCGGCGAGGGGGGCGGACACACCGGACCCGTCGCCACCACGCTGCTGCTGCCGTCGGTGCTGGACGCCGTGCAGGGCACCGGAATCCCGGTGATCGCCGCCGGGGGATTCTTCGACGGGCGCGGACTGGCGGCCGCGCTGAGCTACGGCGCCGCGGGCGTGGCGATGGGCACCCGCTTCCTGCTGACCTCCGATTCGACGGTGCCCGACGCCGTCAAGCGGCGCTACCTGGATGCGGCCTTGGACGGCACGGTGGTCACCACCCGCGTGGACGGCATGCCGCACCGCGTCCTGCGCACCGGACTGGTCGAGAGGCTGGAAGGCGGTTCGCCGGTAAGGGGTCTCACCGCCGCCGTCCGCAATGCCGCGAAGTTCAAGCACATGTCGCAGATGACGTGGCGATCGATGATCAGCGACGGCCTGGCCATGCGCCACGGCAAGGAGCTGACCTGGTCACAGCTGGTGATGGCGGCCAACACGCCGATGCTGCTGAAGGCCGGGCTGGTCGAGGGCAACACCGAGGCCGGCGTGCTGGCCTCGGGCCAGGTGGCCGGCATCCTCGAGGACCTGCCGTCGTGCTCCGAACTGATCGACTCGATAGTGCGGGACGCGATCAAGCATCTACAGGCGGCGTCGGCGCTCGTCGAAGAACGATAAGCCGGCGACCAAAGACCCTGGCATCGGGTCGGTGCGCCGCGTCACCCTGGACGAATGATCACACTGGAACCGGCAACCTGGCCCACTCCGTTTTTGAACGCGATTCGCACTTCCAACAAATACCTGCTCAACCCGCTGATGCTGCGGCTGGCCGGCCGCAAGAACTGGTATGCGGCCGCGATCGAGCACACCGGACGGCGGTCGGGCAAGGTGTACTCCACACCGGTCGTCGCCGAGCGAATCGACGACGGTTTCGTCATACCGCTGCCCTACGGCACCGACGTCGACTGGTTGCAGAACATTCGTGCCGCGGGGCGAGCGACCATCTCCTCACACGGCGAGAAGTACGAGGTGGTCCACCCCGAGATCATCGACGCGGCCGAGGCCCTGCCTCTGCTGTCGGCCTCCCGCCGACGCACGTTTGAACGGGTCGGCATCGAGGCTTACGTCAGGGTCAAGGACCAGCCGACGAGCTGAGCAGCGTCTCGATCCGTCTCAATTTAGTTCCATACTGAATAATGAACAAATGAAGCTATAATCTTCATATGGCCAGAATGAAGGCATCGCCTTCAATTCGCGCGACGTTGATCGGCGATGTCGTGGGGTCCCGCCGCGCCCGCGACCGCGCCGCCCTCCATCGACACGTCGCCGCAGCGCTCGGCCGAGTGGCGGCCGACGCGATCGACCCGCCGTCGTTCACCGTCGGGGACGAGTTTCAGGGCAGCTTTCCCACCCTCGGTGGTGCCATCGATGCAGCGTTGACCGTGCGCCTGCTACTCGCGCCCGACATCGACGTCCGATTCGGGCTGGGATGGGGCGCGGTGACCGTTCTCGATGCCGATGCGGGAATCCAGGACGGGCCGGGGTGGTGGACCGCCCGGGAGGCCATCCAGCAGACTGCGGCGGCCCAGCGGCAGCCTGGCTTCACGCTGGTGCGCACGACATTTCGGGCGGACAGCGAGACACGCACCGACGTCGCGGCGGTCAACGCGGCGCTGATTTGTCGGGACCATCTGCTTGGATCACTCGACGAGAGATCGTTGCGGATTGTGAGGGGGCTGATGACCGGGCGGACCAAGAGGGAGCTCGCCGACGCCGAGGGCATCAGCCCGTCGGCGGTGTCGCAGCGCGCGAGCCGCGACGGTTTGGATCTGATTGTCGTTGCCAGCCAATACCTTCGGAGCCTGCAGTGAGCGCCATCGCCGTCCTGCTTACGGCGCTCGGCATCGCCGACCTGTGTCGCAGGGCGGTCCGCGCAGCATGGGTGCCGCTGGTCGTCGGACCGGTCGTGGTGGCGGCGGTCGCGGCGCTGGGCGCGCTGTGGCGTGCCGGTGACATCCCGCTACTCATCCTGGCGGCCGCCTCCGTCGTGGCATGGGAATGGCTGTGCGCGCGCAGTGAACGCACCGGCGGCCACCAAGCCGCGCCGCTGGCGGTGTTCGCCGCGACACTGGCGCTGCTGACGTTGATGTCCGGATGGTCGTCCTCGGTCAACGGTGCCATCGCGCGGTGGGTGGGCTGGGTGCACTTGGCACTCGGCCATGTCACCCCCAACCAGCTGCTCATGATCGTCGGCGTGGTGCTGGTGCAGTTCGCGACCGCGAACCAGCTGGTCCGCCTGGTGCTCGGCTCGGTCGGAGCGGTACGCCCGGCGGGCGAGCCGCAACCGTCGGACCGACTCAAGGGCGGCCGGCTGCTGGGACCGCTGGAACGCCTGCTGATCCTGAGCCTGGGCGTCGGCGGGCAGGTGGCCGCGGCCAGCGCCGTCGTCGCCGCCAAGGGCATCATCCGCTTCCCCGAGTTGACCGCCCAGAAGGGCCGCGACGGCCAGGTCGGCATCGACGAGGTGACCGAGTACTTCCTGGTCGGCAGCTTCACCAGTTGGGCGTTGGCTCTCGGCGGGATCGGCCTGGCGCTGGCCGCCCGGTAAGTTCCCGCGATGAAGGTGCCCTGCCGATAGCGAAGCAGGTCGCTGCTCACCCGGACGATTGTCCAGCCCAAGTCGGCCAACGCGAAAGCGCGAAAGCTGTTACAGCCGTTCGATGATGGTGACGTTCGCGGTGCCGCCGCCCTCGCACATCGTCTGCAAGCCGTAGCGGCCGCCGATGCGTTCGAGTTCGTTGAGCATCGTGGTGAAGAGCTTGGCGCCGGTAGCGCCCAGCGGATGACCGAGGGCGATCGCACCTCCGTTGGGGTTGACCTTCTCGGGATCGGCCTTGGTCTCCTTGAGCCACGCCATGACCACCGGTGCGAACGCCTCGTTGATCTCGACGGTGTCGATGTCGTCGATCGACAGACCCGTCTTGTCGAAGGCGTGCCGGGTGGCGGGGATCGGCCCGGTCAACATGAACACCGGGTCGGCGGCGCGGGCGCTGATGTGGTGGATGCGCGCCCGCGGGGTCAGGTTGTGGTCCTTGACGGCCTGCTCGGAAGCCAGCAACACCGCGCTGGCGCCGTCGGAGATCTGGCTGGCCATCGCCGCCGTCAGCCGACCGCCTTCGACGAGTGTCCTGAGGCCGGCCATCTTCTCCAGCGACGACTCGCGGGGCCCCTCGTCGACCCGGAACGGCCCGGATTCGGTTTCCACGGTGATGATTTCGTTGTCGAAGTGACCGGCGCGGATCGCGGCGAACGCGCGCTCATGGCTGGTCAGCGAAAACTGCTCCATCTCTTCACGGGACAGGTTCCATTTCTCGGCGATCATCTCCGCGCCGCGGAACTGGGAGATCTCCTGATCGCCGTACCGGTGCAGCCACTGCTTGGATTCGTTGGTCGGCGAGGAGAACCCGAACTGCTCGCCCACGGTCATCGCCGACGAGATCGGGATCTGGCTCATGTTCTGCACGCCACCGGCCACGATGAGGTCCGCCGTTCCGGACATGATCGCCTGGGCGCCAAAGGAAATCGCCTGCTGGCTGGAACCGCACTGCCGGTCCACGGTGACGCCGGGGACCTCTTCGGGGTAACCCGCGGCCAGCCACGACAGCCGCGCGATGTTGCCCGCCTGTGCGCCGATGGCGTCGACGCAGCCGGCGATCACGTCGTCGACGGCGGCGGGGTCGACGTCAACCCGGTCGAGCAGTCCGCGCCAACCCAGGGCACCGAGGTCCAGGGGATGTACACCGGCTAACGATCCGTTGCGCTTGCCGACCGCGGTACGCACAGCGTCGATGACGTACGCCTCAGCCATTTTCAAACTCCTTCTTTGGTAATCCCACCGAGAACGATGGCGAGGTATTGCTGACCCACCTGTTGGGCTGTGAGGGGGCCGCCGGGCTGATACCAGCGCACCGACACCCAGGTGGTGTCACGAATGAAACGGTAGACGAGGTCGACGTTGAGGTCGGGCTGGAAGTAGCCCTCGTCGATGCCCTGGTTGATCACCTCGAGCCACATCTTGCGTTGCTGGCGGTTCATGTCCTCGATGTAGGAGAACCGGGGCTGCGACAACAACCGCTGGGCTTCGTCCTGGTAGATGACCACCTGCGCGTGCCGGTGCTCGATCGCCTCGAACGACGCCATGAACAGTCCCTTGAGCCGCTCCAGCGGGTTGGCCTCGCTGTCCACGATTTCGCGATAGCGGGCGAACAACCAGTCCAGGAAACTACGCAGCAACTCGTCGACCATCTCTTCCTTGGAGGAGAAGTGGTGGTAGAGGCTGCCGGACAGGATGCCCGCGCTGTCGGCGATGTCACGCACGGTCGTTGCGCGCAGGCCGCGCTCGGCGAACATGGTCGCGGCGAGTTCCAACAACTCGTCGCGGCGGCTGTTCGCCTGACCGGGCACTCGTTCCACCCGGTCAGGATATCAACCAAGCGCTTGCTTGGCCAGCTATCGGCTCACGGATGCTGGCTGGACACCGAGATGACCTCGCCGGTCAGATAGCTGGAGTAGTCGCTGGCCAGGAACGCGATGGTGGCGGCCACCTCCCAGGGCTCGGCGGCCCGCCCGAACGCTTCACCGGCCGACAACCGGTCGAGCAGGTCCGCCGACGTCGTCTTGTCCAGGAACTTGTGGCGGGCGATGCTCGGGGAGACCGCGTTGATCCGAACCCCGTAGTCGACGGCTTCGATTGCGCTGCAACGGGTTAACGCCATCACCCCGGCTTTGGCGGCCGCGTAGTGCGACTGTGAGTGCTGCGCCCGCCAGCCCAGCACGCTGGCGTTGTTGACGATCACGCCGCCATGGTCGGCGTCGCGGAAGTAGGCCAACGCCGCCCGGGTGGCCCGGAACACCGACGACAGGGTCACGTCCAGGACGCGGTCCCACTCGTCGTCGGTCATGTCGACCACCGGCGTCTGCCCGCCGAGCCCGGCGTTGTTGACCAATACGTCGAGCCGGCCCATCCGTGCCGTGGTCGAGGCGATCAGCGCGTCCACCTGCGCGGTGGACGTCACGTCGCACAGCACGCTCTCGACCCGGCCCAGCCCCAGCCCGGACAGCTCGTCGGCGGTCTCCCCCAGCCGCCGTTCGTGGTGATCGGACACCACCACGTCGGCGCCCTCGACCAGGGCCCGTCGCGCCGTCGCCGAGCCGATGCCGGTGCCCGCCGCCGCGGTCACGACGATCACCTTGCCCTGCAGAAGCCCATGCCCGGCAACCTCTTTCGGAGCTTCGGACAGGCTCATGCTTCCTCCTCCGTCTTCGCGCAAGCGCTCATCCCTTTACCTCCCGGGGCAGGCCGAGCACCCGCTCGGCGATGATGTTGCGCTGGATCTCGTTGGACCCGCCGTAGATGGTGTCGGCACGGGTGAACAGGAACAACCGCTGCCACTCGTCGAATTCGCCGTCCGAGAGGGTCATCCCGGGCTTGCCGACGACGTCCATCGCCAGCTCGCCCAGCGAACGATGCCAGTTGGCCCACAACAACTTCGACACGTTATCTTTCCCGGCGGCCCGGCCGCCTCCTTCGACGTCCATGGTGGCCAGCGCGTAGGACCGCATCGCGCGCAGCCCGGTCCACGCCCGGGCCAGCCGCGCCCGGATAAAGGGATCGTCGGCGGCGCCGTTGCGCCGCGCGAGGCCGGCGAGGTTGGAAAGCTCACGGGCGTAGCGGATCTGCTGCCCGAGCGTCGAGACGCCGCGCTCGAAGGTCAGCGTGCCCATCGCCACGCGCCAACCGTCGCCGGGCTGTCCGACCACCAGGCCGGCCTCGGTGCGGGCGTCGTCGAAGAAGACCTCGTTGAATTCCGAGTCACCGGTCAGCTGGACGATCGGGCGGACCTCCACCCCCGGCTGATCAAGCGGCACCAGCAGGTAGGACAGCCCGGCATGCCGCTTGGAGCCCTTCTCGGTCCGGGCCACCACAAAGCACCACTGCGCCCAGTGCGCCAACGACGTCCACACCTTCTGGCCGTTGATCACCCACTGGTCGCCGTCGAGCTCGGCGGTGGTGGACACGTTGGCCAGATCGCTGCCGGCGCCCGGCTCGGAGTAGCCCTGACACCACAGCTCGGTGACATCGAGGATCTTGGGCAGGAACCGCTGCTGCTGCTCGGGGGTGCCGAAGGCGATCAGCGTCGGGCCGAGCAGCTCCTCGCCGAAGTGGTTGACCTTGTCCGGGGCGTCGGCGCGGGCGTACTCCTCGTAGAACGCGACGCGGTGCGCGGTGGACAGCCCCCGGCCCCCGTGTTCCACCGGCCAGCCCAGACAGGTCAGTCCGGCCTTGGCGAGATGCTGATTCCATGCCCGGCGCTCCTCGAACGCCTCGTGCTCGCGCCCGGGCCCGCCAAGACCCTTCAGGGCCGCGAATTCGCCGACCAGATTGTCGGCGAGCCACTGGCGGACCTCCGCCCGGAACTCCTCGACGTCCTGCATGCCCTGTAGGCTAACCTACCAAGCACTTGCTTTGTTAGGCCGTCGGTAACTGCGCACCGCGGACCGAACCTAGAGGAGCATTCGATGACCAGGGCCCACGCCTATAGGGCAGGGGACGATCCCCGCACCGTGCCCGCGGCGCTGGACCGTTTGGCGAGTCAGCTCCCCGGCCACGACGCCCTGATCACCGCCGAGCGGACCTTCACATCGGTCGAGCTGCGCGATGAGGTGCACCGGGCGGCGGCCGCGCTCATCAGCCTCGGTGTGGCAGCGGGGGACCGCGTGGCCATCTGGTCGCCGAACACCTGGCACTGGGTGGTCGCCTGCCTGGCGATTCACCACGCCGGCGCGGCCATGGTGCCGCTGAACACCCGCTACACCGCCGAGGAAGCCGGCGACATCCTCGCCCGCACCGCTGCGCCCGTGCTGTTCGGGATGGGCCGCTTCCTGGGCAACGACCGCCTCGCCGACCTGGATCGCCAGGCCCTGCCGGCGCTGCGGCACATCGTCAGAATCCCGATCGACGCCGATGACGGGACGTGGGACGACTTCATCGCGCGGGGCACCGACCTCGGTGCGGTGGCCGAGCGCGCCGCCACCGTCACCCCCGACGACGTCAGCGACATCCTGTTCACCTCCGGCACCACCGGCCGCAGCAAAGGCGTGCTCTGCGCGCATCGGCAGTCGCTGTCGGCCTCGGCGTCGTGGGCCGCCAACGGCAAGATCACCAGCGACGACCGGTACCTGTGCATCAACCCGTTCTTCCACAACTTCGGCTACAAGGCCGGCATCCTGGCCTGCCTGCAGACCGGCGCCACGCTGATCCCGCACCTGACGTTCGACCCGCTGCGCGCGCTGCAGGCGATCGAGCGGCACCGCATCACCGTGTTGCCCGGGCCGCCCACCATCTATCAGACGCTGCTGGACCATCCGCAGCGCACGGACTACGACCTGAGCTCGCTGCGGTTTGCGGTGACGGGGGCCGCCACCGTGCCCGTCGTATTGGTCGAACGCATGCAGTCCGAGCTCGACATCGACATCGTGCTGACCGCCTACGGGCTGACGGAGGCGAACGGCATGGGCACCATGTGCCGCGCCGACGATGACGCGGTCACCGTCGCGACCACCTGCGGGCGCCCGTTCGCCGATTTCGAATTGCGCATCGACGCAAGCACTCCCGGCGAGGCCGGTGAGGTGTTGCTGCGCGGACCGAACGTGATGCTGGGTTACCTCGACGACCCGGAGGCGACGGCGGCGGCCATCGACGCGGACGGCTGGCTGCACACCGGGGACATCGGCGCGGTCGACGCGGCCGGCAACCTGCGCATCACCGACCGGCTCAAGGACATGTACATCTGCGGCGGGTTCAACGTCTACCCCGCCGAGGTCGAGCAGGTGCTGGCCCGGATGGAGGGGGTGGCCGACGCGGCGGTGATCGGCGTTCCCGACGAGCGGCTCGGCGAGGTCGGCCGGGCATTCGTGGTGGCCCGGCCCGGTGCCGACCTCGACGAGCAATCCGTGATCGCTTACACCCGTGAACATCTGGCGAACTTCAAGGCCCCGCGGTCGGTGCGGTTCATCGACGCGTTGCCGCGCAATCCGGGCGGCAAGGTGGTCAAACCACAACTGCGAGAGTGGACCTGACGTGGATCTAGAACTGGACGAAGACACCCTGGCGTTGCAGGCCGAGGTGCGGGACTTCTTGTCGGCGAACGCCGATGCGATCCCGACGAAGTCCTACGACAACGCCGAAGGCTTTGCCCAGCACCGGTATTGGGACCGGGTGCTGTTCGACGCCGGACTGTCGGTCATCACGTGGCCCAAGAAGTACGGCGGCCGCGACGCGCCGCTGCTGCACTGGGTGGTGTTCGAGGAGGAATACTTCCGCGCGGGCGCCCCGGGCCGTGCCAGCGCGAACGGCACCTCGATGCTCGCCCCGACGCTCTTCGCGCACGGCACCGAAGAGCAGCTGGACCGCATCCTGCCGAAAATGGCCAGCGGGGAACAGATCTGGGCGCAAGCCTGGTCGGAGCCCGAATCCGGCAGCGACCTGGCCTCGCTGCGGTCGACCGCGACCAAGACCGACGGAGGCTGGCTGCTCAACGGGCAGAAGATCTGGAGCTCCCGCGCACCGTTCGCCGAAATGGGTTTCGGATTGTTCCGGTCGGACCCCCAAGCCCAGCGGCACCACGGCCTGACGTACTTCATGTTCGACCTGAAGGCCAAGGGCGTCACCGTGCGACCCATCGTCCAGCTCGGCGGCGACACCGGCTTCGGCGAGATCTTCCTCGACGACGTCTTCGTCCCCGACCACGACGTGATCGGCACGCCGAACGCGGGCTGGCGGGCGGCGATGAGCACGTCGAGCAACGAGCGCGGCATGTCGTTGCGCAGCCCGGCCCGCTTCCTCGCGGCGGCCGAACGATTGGTGCAACTGTGGAAGGACCGCGGCTCCCCCGCGGCGTTCGCCGACCGGGTGGCCGACGCGTGGATCAAGGCCCAGGCCTACCGCCTGCAGACGTTCGAGACCGTGACCAGGCTGGCGGCCGGCGGTGAACTCGGCGCCGAATCGTCGGTGACCAAGGTGTTCTGGTCGGACCTCGACGTGGCGATACATCAAACCGCGCTGGACATCCTCGGCGCGGACGGCGAGCTGGCCGGCCAGTGGACCGACGGGCTGCTATTCGCGCTGGGCGGCCCGATCTATGCCGGCACCAACGAAATCCAGCGCAACATCATCTCCGAACGGCTGTTGGGCCTGCCCCGAGAGAAGAAGTGACCGTGGAATTCCAACTGGACGAACAGCAGCGCGACTTCGCGGCCAGCATCGACGCCGCGCTCGGTGCGGCCGGCCTGCCCGGCGCGATCCGCGCGTGGGCCGCGGGCGACACCGCGCCCGGCCGCAAGGTGTGGGGGCAGCTGGCCGACCTCGGCGTCACCGCCCTGGCGGTGCCCGAGAAGTTCGATGGCATCGGGGCACACCCGGTCGACCTGGTGGTAGCGCTCGAACGCCTCGGACGCTGGTGCGTGCCAGGGCCGGTGACCGAATCCATCGCCGTGGCACCGGTTCTGCTGGCGGACGATGAGCGCTGCGCGGGCTTGGCTTCCGGCGAGCTCATCGCCACCGTCGCAATGCCGCCGCAGGTTCCGCGCGCCGTCGACGCCGACGCGGCCGGGTTGGTGCTGTTGGCCACCGACGACGGCGTGAGCGAGGCGGCCCCGGGTGAAGAGCACGAGTCCGTCGACCCCAGCCGGCCGCTCTACGACGTGACCGCAACCGGGGCCAGTTGGCAGGCGGACGTCAAGCGCGCCTACGAGTTCGGCGCGCTGGCCACCGCCGCGCAGCTGGTCGGCGCGGCCGAGGCGCTGCTGCGCGACACCGTCGACTATGCCAAGCAGCGGTCACAATTCGGCCGGGTGATCGGTTCCTATCAGGCGATCAAGCACAAGCTCGCCGACGTGCACACGGCGATCGAGCTGGCCCGGCCGCTGCTGTACGGCGC